>JAJRBL010000066.1 GCA_028679485.1 Methanospirillum sp.
CCCGGAAGGATATTAACGCAATCATGCTGAACGGATGCGTCATAGCCTGGTACAATCTCATCGATCCTGGTCTCATCGCCCAAAAAACCGGTATTCCCGTGATCTGTGTCTCCTATGAGGAATCAGAAGGCCTGACCGGTCACATTCAGCACCATTTCCCCGGGGATATGGAACGTCTGTCAGCCTACGAAAAACTCGGCAAACGAATTGAAGTGGATCTGAAGACCGGACTTACCCATTTCGCCCGCGGTTACGGATGCAGCGATCAGGAAGTCAGACAGGTATCCCGTATATTTACCCGTAACGGGAAGATTCCCGAACCCCTCCGTGTTGCAAGGCTATGTGCACGGAGTCTTATGCAATATACCAGTGCTGGGAGTATAACCGGTATCCCTGCAGAGGACTGAAAATGTTCTCTGAAACATACTCCGCCATATACGCATCATCAAGGATATTCCCACGAACGGGTGTGATGGATTTGTCATCTGATTTCTGGTATATCCTGAGTTCAATAGAATCTCCCGGTTTAATATACCCGTTTTTCAGGTCAATGACGATAATCTCTCCTGGCGAAAAATATTTTTCCCTGCAACCTGAACCGCTTATGGTTTTTACCCCGAAATGATGAGTAGGAATGAAATCTGTTCCATGCAGGGTGAAAATGTTGGCCAGAACCTTTTTCTTATTTGCGTACAGGATAGCCTGAAGATCATCATTATTCAGGTTAACGGATGAAAATGACTGTATTGTGACATGTCCTTCCAGTTTTGCCCCATGATGGTTGATAGCGATAATCTTGATGAGCGGGGGAGCAAGGGTATTATCGTACCTGACAAGGGGGAGAAATCCCAGCAGGAATGCCATGATCAGAAGAAAAAGGAGAACCGTGATGCATACCATCAGAAGAACTCCCTGTACGTGAGATACCGCATGCTCTCGTGTCATTAAAATAATTAAATTACCAGTTCCTCACTATTAAAATTTTGTAATGGTGGCATGTCATACCTGTATCCCCTGAAGGGGAGGTCTCATAAACTGAAATAGACGGAAAAATGGATCTCTCTCCCTGGCAATTATCCAGCAGAGTTTACTTAAGGTACTACCGGTAATAATTGTGCAAAGGATGTAGTGTCAGTTGCGAATAACCGCCAGGGCGGATCCGCATGTGGTGAATAAAATGAATCTTAAAAGATTATTCGTTGGAAATCTGACCTACTCGGTTGATGAAAAACAATTGTGGGGGCTATTTTCCCGGTATGGTGAAGTAGTCGGGGTGCGGGTTATTGAAGGAAAGGGATACGGGTTTGTAGAGATGGAGAGTTATGAAGAAGCCCGTAATGCCCGTAATGCACTCAACGAAACGGAATTTCTCGGGAGAAACCTGCTCATAGATGATGTCCGGCCACCCAGGCAAAAGACTGCATCTCACCATAAACCCGGGGCGGTTGAACGAAGAAGGAGGGATTCACCGGGAAGATCTGGTGGAATGCCTTCAAAAAACCGGTCAGGGAGAAACCCGAGAGAATCCGGGCGAAACACCGGTATGAAACACCCCGGATCACGCGATCATGAGATAAAAACCCCCGAAAGAGTCCTGAAGAATGCAACACGACCGGTGGAACGGACTAATGAGAAAGTAGGAGGGAAAAAACCCAAAAAGCCCCAAAAAAAGGCGTCCTCTTCATCAGATCCCCCTAAAAAGAGTCCTTCCCGGTTCTGGCCCGGCGGCAGGCGGTAAGCCTGGAATTTATACCCTTATCCGGGTTATTCCGGCCAGGTCAGTGAGGATGGAATCTCCGGGTTTTCGATGTATTTTTTTACAAGCCTGATTACTTCGGGATTTTTCGGGAGATATATATGGCAGTACTGGTAAGAGGGTGCCTCGAGGTGATCGGGATCTTCGGGAACAACATCAAAACCGGTTCCCGGAAGATACGAATCGGCATGGGGTATCACCCCATCGCCAAGCCATGTCCTGCCCCAGGATTTATCAGGATAAAGCACCCAGGTTTTTCCCTGGAAACTGGGGAAAAATTCCGGATCACCGGTCCGGTTTGCCGCACAGATATTCCGGTATATAATATCGGTCCGGAGTCCTGCTTCAACCAGCTCTGAGGTCTCACCACTCCTGATACGGATTCCCTGGACATTGGTATCGTGGGCAGGAATATACCGGTCAGGAACAAATTCACCGGTTAAAATCCTGATTATTTCAGGCCCGAATGTCGGATCGTTGAATATCTCTGCCATGGAAGACCCCCTGTTCGGGACGCCGATCTCGATCACCTGGCGAATCTTCTCTTCTCTCCTCTCTCCATCCAGCACCTCGATATAGAACCTTGCGACACACCCCCCCATCGAGTGGCAGACAATGTCGATTTTTCCCAGGTAATTCTCTTTTGCTCTCTTATTGCGGATGAAAACCTGCAATTCCCGGGCGATAACCCTGACCGGCTCCTTGTCCAGGTGGGTGTACTCAAAGGACCAGATTCGTTCAGGTGGAAGTGATAGTTTTTCGATGAGACGTCTCCATACCCCGGGATGGCTTTTCCACCCGTGAACCAGGACAACAGCGATTGACTCCACGCCGTATCAACTCTGGCAGTCCGGACTGAATATCCTGACAGGATTGCATCCTTTCTGTTCACACCCACAGACCAAGCAAGGGTGATCCTGTCTGCCTCTGATAATCTGGTCACCAGGTGTGGACCAATACGGTTCCTCTGCGAAAATAATAACTGAAGTATCTCCCCTATCGGGGGATATGCGGGATACATCTCCTTTTACAGGCAGTCTGGCGGGAA
>JAJRBL010000067.1 GCA_028679485.1 Methanospirillum sp.
GAGGTTGCGTACCTGGAGGAGAAACCGTTCGAGCATGAAGGCCCGTTCCTCCTTGAAGAACGCAATCTCATCAATTCGCTCGCCGAGATGCTTAAGACGTACATCATCCGCAAAGAAGGGGAGCAGGAGCTTGCTGACCGGATGGTGGAGATAGAAGAACTCGAGCACCTGAACAATACCATCGTCCAGCAGATCCCGATGCCGGTTCTTCTGACAGACACGGATCAGCATATCCTTGTCACCAACGATGCCTATACCCAGTTAACCGGGTTTAAACAGGAGGAGTTACTCAGAATGAGTCCGTATGATATAACGGTTCTTGATTATTCCGGGGAAGGACTGCGTGAACTCATAACCGGTACCAGGTCAACGTTCGGAGATTTGACCTGTAAATTCCCCTCTGGGATACGAATTCTCGAACAGTATGGCATTCCGATCTTTTCTAAATCCGGGAGGCTTGAAAACTACCTTATCGTATATCATGATATCACCGAGAGAAAAGAACGGGAGAAAGAGGTTGAAACACTTCTGGAACAGTCCCGGAAAAAGTCCGAAGCACTCTCCCGGAGTGCTGGGGATCTTGAGCAGGGGATGGCAAAGATTGCAATCGGAGATCTCAGGTACCGGGCGGAGGTACCTGGCGATGATCCCCTTCTCCAGATAAAGAATGATTATAATACTGCAATTGACGGCATTTCATTCCTCATACGGGAACTAGAGGGTTCTATCGGTCTTTTGACGAATACGGCGGAAAAAACCCTTGTCCAGACAGACAGTATCAATGCTGCAATCCGGGACGTGGCAGATGGTGTAAGGGATTCGACCCAGGGAGCCCGGGAACAGATGGAGGAGACCCGCCGGATATTTGCGGAGATAAATTCTCTTTCAGACCTGATCGGCCGGATTGTCACCATCACCTCGGGTCTCATGGATCTTGCCTCGGGTGCAGCCCGCCAGGGAGAGGAAGCAGGGACGATTGGGGGTATTGCAAACGAGAAGATGGAATCTGTGGGGAGAATCAGTGCAGAGAGCATGCAGCAGATTACCGGACTTAACGAGCAGATGACTGAGATTGACAAGATTGTCCGGATGATAGCGGACATCTCAAGCCAGACCAATCTTCTTGCCCTTAATGCTGCCATTGAAGCAGCCCGGGCAGGGGATAACGGACGGGGATTTGCAGTCGTTGCGCAGGAGGTAAAAAACCTTGCCGGCCAGTCAAAAGAGGCAACTTCCCAGATTGAAGATCTCATCCGGACAATACAGGAAAAATCTGCGAAGACCGTGCAGTCTATTGAAGCAGCTTACATCGAGATCTCAGAGGGGATCCCCCTGTCAACCAGACGATCGAAGCACTCTCTGTCATTACCTCCCAGGTCCCCGAGATCTCCCGGTGGATGAACCAGGTTACCGAGTCTACCCGGGCTGAAGAGGTACTCATGAACCGGGTTTACGATGGTATTAAGATCATGAATTCGGAGAGCGAACAAAACCTCTCCCGCATGGAGGAGATTTCACAGCAGATGGAGAATACCCGGAGATCAACCACCGATATCGCTTCCTCTTCCCATGAGATCGCCGATCTTTCAGGTCGTCTGAAAAGCCAGGCAGATCGTTTCAGTCTTTGAGGCCTGCATACTAATGCATGATACTATATATACGAAGGGGGATGAAACATTGAGATATGAAAGCATCTTCCCTGGTTGTTCTCCTCCTCCTCGCAACTACCACCGTTTTTATTATTCCTGCCGGAGCAGAAGAATATCCCTTGTCTGTAGATGACAAGGCTTTCCTGTCAGACCTGGTCACTGAAGGGATCCCCCTCCTGTACCAGATCCCTGAAGCGATGAATACCGGAGTTTTTCATGGGAAGGATACAGCCATAGCAGATATCGCGGCAGAAAAAAAGCAATTATTGGCAATTTTTACTGATAAGATATCAGCATACCGGTTAAGTTCTAAAACTTCAGCCCTGCGTGATTCCTGGATGGCTGCAGAAGAAACCCTGAAGAAGGATCTTGAGGAGTATGGTACCCTGAATGCCGAATGCGGCTCCTGTATCTCAACCATGAAGTCCATGTACCCGGTTCTTGTTGAATCGGCAGGTAAGGTTACGAAGGACCTGATCTCTTTCTGCGTGAAGAACCAGGTCACGCTTTGATTTTTTCAGTCTATTCTGTTGCACAGGGTATCTATCGCCTCCTTGTAGGCTCTGTTGTCGGGCTTTAGTATAACCACCGGGATATCCACTATCCGTTCGATCAGGGTAGCCAGGATCGGTGCGCAGATAATTCCCCCGGCTCCTTCCTTTTCCGCTTTTACTGCTGCGACGATGCAGTCTTCCATGGTATTCGCGGTATATCCTTTTATCCTGAATTTACGCCCGTTTCTTTCGATTATCCCCTCTCCAATCTCGTCAAGAAGAAACTTAGCGGCGATGATTGCCAGGGTATCCTGTTCATAGGGTTCGAGCGCCTGGACAATTGCCCTGACCGTGGAGAGCCGGGGATCCCGTTCACCTGAAGTTATTTTATAGAGTGTTGCCGGAGGCACTCCGGCGAGTTCGGCCAGTTCTTTCAGGCTCATCCGTCGGCGATCCAGGGCTTCCTCAAGTGCTACCTTAAACTCCTGTCTGAAGATGGAGCGTGAAAACATACTACCTGATAGGTGCTTTATACATGTGATTTTTGGCCATGTATCCGATGGAACCCTGTGTCAGTCAGTCTGGTTTCTCCCTGAATAATCAGGCACCTTTTTTTTGTTGTGGGTA
>JAJRBL010000068.1 GCA_028679485.1 Methanospirillum sp.
CCTTCACCGAATATGGCTGAAATTGCGAAGATACAGGCTATTGCCGATGCAAATGCGGAAAAATACGGGATCGATCTGAAGATATGATCGATCTCTTTTTCTGATTTTACGGATAGTTTTTATATTGGACAGATGAATGCTAGCACGCAGGACTGGTGATTGCAATCATCCCGGTATTATTCGTAGATGACAACCGAGAATTAAGCAACATTTTCCAGTTTTACCTGGAAGAAACCGGTCTTTTCTCCGTCCATGTCTGTCTTGACGGGCTTGAAGCCCTCGAGTACATAAAGGATCATGAGGTTGAGGCTGTCATCTCTGATTATGATATGCCTGACATGGATGGAATCACCCTGCTTCGCCATATCAGGGCTGAATCTCCCCGTCTTCCTTTTATCATGCTTACCGGGAATGACAGTAAGGAGACTGCCATTGCAGCCCTGAACTCAGGTGCTGACTTTTATCAGAATAAGGCAGAGGATCTTGAGATCCAGGTACTTGATCTCTCGCATAAGATCACGATCCTCGTGGAACGGGCAAAGGCCGAGGATGCAACCAGGAGAAAGGATGAGATCCTGAAGACAATCGGGGCAACGGCCCAGCGTCTCCTCCAGGGAAGCTCCTTTTTCACCGAGATGGTGGTTACCCTGCGTGAGATCTGCGAGGTGACCGGGGCGGTCGGAGCATTTATCGGCGATCCGGGGATGTTTCCTGATGATCCCCCGGGAGAACACCATAATCTTATCACCTGGTGGAGAGATGAACCGGCCGCCCTGTCACGATCGGTTCTTGCCGACCTCACGAAATCTCTCCTCCGGAACAACGAGGATGAAGATGACGGCACGATTATCGCCCTGACTATTAATGATGCAGTTCCTGAGGTTCTTGCCGCATTCAACCGGGCAGGGATCACGAGGATGGTCCTGATCCCGGTCACTGCAGGCAACGAAAGATGGGGTTATTTCTCCCTCATGTATGACGGGCAGACCGGGCTGTTCTCTGAACCCGAACTCCATGCATTCCGGATGACCGCCGAACTGGCAGGGGCAGCCAGGTACCGGGCTTACATGGAGGAGTACTTCAAGAATCCGGTAGAGAAGTCACTTGTAGGGGTCTTTCTCATCAGGAACAACCGGTTTATCTATATCAATCCCCGTTTTTCCACCATCTTCGGGTATTCACGCGGTGAGATCCTCAGATCGCGTTCTCTCCCCGGGCTCTTCGATCCCCATGATTCGATAAGGGTGAGGGAGATCCTGGAAAAGATAACCGCCGGGGAACGTGATGCCGACCATATCGAGATAGAAGGCCGTCACCGGGATGGTTCACGTATCTTCCTGGAATTGTATGTCACCATATTCAGGCATAACGGGAACAGTTGTCTCATTGGTAACTGCCTGGATATAACGTCACGGAAAGAGGCGGAAGAGAAGGTCAGGACCGGGGAAGAACTCCTGAAAAAGAATATGATGAGGTCACTCCGGGAGAAGGAGACGCTTCTTAGGGAGATTCATCACCGGGTCAAGAATAACATGCAGATAATCTCGAGCCTTCTCAGGTTGTCTGATTTTAAAAGCGGGAATCCGCAGGTACATGATATCATCCGCGACTGCAGGAACCGGATCTACTCGATGACGGCAATCCATGAGAAATTTTATGAAACCGACGATTTGGCTGCGGTATCACTCGGGAGTTACGTCCGGGATATTGCAAACCGTATCATAACCGAGTTTGAGATGGAGAACGAACTCATCGAATATGAGGTGATCTCAGAGACACCGGTGTACGTTGATATCGGTACCGGGATACCGGTTGGCCTGATGATGAATGAACTCATCACCAACAGCATCAAGCATGCGTTTCCCGAGGACGGAAAAGGCCGGATCAGTATCTCTATCAACCCCGACGGGGAGGATTGTGTCATTATCTACTCTGATACGGGGATAGGGCTTCCTTCTGATTTTGATACCAATAAGAGAGATTCCCTGGGTATCGATCTCATAAGAAATCTTACCACCCAGATCCAGGGTATCGTGGAGTTCGGATCCGGAACCGGAATGAGATGCATGATCCGTTTCCCTCTTGATCAGGGGTGTAAAACCGGGTTTGTGCCCCCGGAGGGGGAGACATGTCAGAAAAAAAGCGGGTACTGATCGTTGAAGACGAGATGGTCATCTCCATGGAGCTTGCAGCAACCCTGCAGCGGCTCGGGTACGAGACATCAGGGCAGGTGATAACCGGCAGCGATGCTCTCTCTCATGCAGAACAATTCCGTCCGGACCTTGTTCTCATGGACATCAGGCTCCAGGGGGAGATGGACGGGATAGAGGCGGCAGACCGGATCAAGGCGGCATATGATATTCCCGTCGTTTTTCTCACCGCACACTCGGACGAGACCACTCTCCAGCGTGCAATTGCCGTTCAGCCATCCGGGTACCTCATAAAACCGTTCAGGGACCGGGAATTATACTCCACTATAGAGCTCTCCCTGCATAAACAGGAACTCCGCCGGCGTCTCCGTCCGCAGGTTGAAGTACCGCTTATCCTGACCGGAGAACTGCCAAAATCGGTTCCCCTTCTCCTGATGAACCGGAACTGGATCATATCAGGTGCAACAGAAAGGGCAGAAGCAATTCTCCATGTTGAGCCAGGGGAACTCTCCGGTTCCTGCCTGGAATCCTGGGTAGATATCCTTCCCGGTGAAGAAGGAGAGGCTATCATGCCCGAATCTCTCCGTATGAAGACGGGAGACGGGGATTTTATCCTGGTTACCCTGACCCTGGGTCTTGTGAAAGGGCCGCATGACCGGATAACCGGGTATCTTGTCGAGATCTCCCGGAGGGATACCCCTGCCTGAGCTGTATTCCATCAGTAAGATTCGTGAATGCGATCCGACACAGATGCGTGCTCTTTTTGCTGCCGGTGACTGGTGGGAACCGGAATGGGACGATTCTGTCCTCGCCGGCATTGTCTCCTGCAGTTTTGCCTTTGTTGTTGCCCGGGATCCCGCTGATCGATGGATCGGTATGGGGAGACTGATCTCGGATGGTGTTTCTGATGCCTATCTGCAGGATATCGTTGTCCTCCCCGAATGGCGTGGGAAGGGGATCCGAACAGCCATCGTCAGGACCCTGCTTGATATCTGTCATGAGTCCGGGATAACCTGGATCG
>JAJRBL010000069.1 GCA_028679485.1 Methanospirillum sp.
CGAAATGGAAGAAAGATCTCTGTACAGACGGGGAGAACTGGCATTTCCCTGGAATAAAGTAATCTCACCCTCGTTTTCCATCAGACGGCTGCGGGACACAAACCGCACCGGGTACGGTTTCCTTATCCTCTTTTTTTCAAAAGAGACGGAAAGAAGGGTATTATTTTTATAGTACAGGTGATCTGGTTATGGGACTGGAACAACAATAGGGAGAATGCTCCTGATAGAAAACAGATAAACAACTCTGCTCTATCGAAAACAGGACGGGCTTCCGATGATGATTCTCTGCATAGAGCCATGTAATGCATAACAATCACCTTTCCGGTATTTTATCCGAGGTTGCCGGTTCAGCAGGCAATTTCGGGACGGTTCTTCCCCTTTTGTTTGCAGTATCAGTATCCAGCGGTATGGACTTCTCCCTGATGCTGATCTGGGCCGCGATATGGTACATCATCAGCGGGCTTTATTACCGCATCCCGGTTTCGGTCGAACCGTTCAAGGCAGTGGGAGCAATCGCGATAGCCGATCATCTCTCTCCGGACCTTATTGCTGCTTCAGGGATCCTCATCGGGATTATCTGCTTCATTATCGGGGCAGGCAGATGCATGAACCGGCTGCAGAAACTCATTCCTGAACCTGTTATCAGGGGGGTTCAGCTCGGACTCGCTTTAATCCTGATAAAAAGTGCAATCGCCGGGTTTATTATTCCGGACCTGGCTTTTGCAGGTATGGCAGGAGGATGTATCCTCGTGTTTTACCTTTTCAGAAGCAGATTTCGCATCCCTGATCTCTCAGCCCTCTGTATTATCACCGCAGGTTTTTTATTTGCGTTCATAATAGCCGGGTTTCCATCAGCCGGAGTACTCCCCCTCCCTCATCTGACGATTCCGTCAGGATCTGCCTTCCTTACCGCCCTCGTTCTGCTGGTTCCTCCCCAACTTCCCCTGACCCTAACAAATGCTATCCTGGCTACGTCCCTGCTTATCAGTGATCTGTTTAACAGGAATGAAGATCCGGACCGGCTAAGCAGAACCGTAGGGCTGATGAGTGCAAGTTCCTCCCTCTTCGGAGGATTTCCCATGTGTCATGGCGCAGGGGGACTTGCCGCCCATTACCGGTTCGGGGCAAGGGGTGGCCTGTCCATGGTAATTGGCGGATGCCTCCTTCTTTTCATCGCCGGAGTATGCACTACTCCGGATATCATGAAGAATCTTCCAGAGGGCATGTTCGGTGTTCTGCTGCTCGTAGTGGCGATTGAACTTGCCAGCCATGGAATAAAGACAAAAAACCGGTTTGTAACCGCAGTTATTGCTCTCCTTGCCATTCCTGCCGGCCTTGCAGTTGCATTCGGAGCAGGCCTTATCACGGCATGGATACTGATGTACAGAAAAGATCCATCCTGAAAGTTGTTTATTCCTCTCCATTCTCGTAGGTGGTATGGTCAAACTACCATTTCATCCCCACGAGTGATACAATAAAGCAGCCGGTCACCGTATTTGCGCATGTCACGGGCATATCCCTGGTATATAATGCCTGCATTTACATAATACCATGAGACGGAGACAAAAGTGAAAACCCTGAGTTCACTATTGTTATCCCTTTGGAACCTTTAAAGAGCCTTATATGGGACTACTCCTATCTCTCCTATGTCACGATCTCAGGTACTGGTGATCCGATGCTGAAATGCCGGTTCGTGTGAAGGGAGTTTTAATCATCACAACCTGACTTTGATGACTGAAGTGAACGCAGGCTTTGCCGGTAATGGATGAGACCGATGATCTGTTCAGTGCCGGCTGGAGCATTCCGGCAGATTTGCTTACGTTGAAGGAGTGAGAGTAGATGAAAGATCTCTATGAAAAGATGATCCGGGAAGCGATGGCTGCCCAGAAAGCTGATGTTGAGACCATCAAAAAGAAGCGCGGAACCGTATTCAAACTCAGCGATACGAAACCCTATCTTGATGCGGTGAATGGCATGAAAGCAGCAGAAGGGCAGAGCAAAGCAGTCATCGATCTTCACAAAAAATCAGTGCAGGCACATTACACGATCCTGTCAAAACTTGCAAAAACAATACGGCCCGAGGATGACCCGTTTGTTGAGCACTACCAGACACCGGTCATCCTTGAGATCCTGTATGCAAAGGATCCTGCATTCAAAAAGAGTGTACAGGCATTTATTGCAAAAATCAAAAAGTGTGAAGCGATTATCGGTCTCGAATCAACCCGGAGATATGGAGGGTTTTATGGCCCGACCTGTGTGGTGGACTTTGCCCTGGTTCCGGGAAGCACAAGCAACGTGGTGAACCAGATCCTGAAATCAACGGCGATTCCGGACGATCACAAGAAAGCGATCCTTGCAGCCAAGTCCTGGGGGATGAATACCAGTTATGGAATCGGGGATGTCTTTGCCCATGCAATTGAAGGAGGCGAGACCACGGCATCCGCGGTGAAAAAAGAGATCGAGATGCTTTGTGCCATTTATGATCACCCGGTCCGTGCCCAGGCCGAACTGATGGACAGTGTCGGCCAGTCCTCCTTTGACGTCAGGAAATACATGGAAGAGTATAAAAACGCCATGGAACCGGTCGTTCAGGCTGCCCTCGATGAAAAGGTACATTATGCAAACATCGTGACCATCCCGGCCTACTGCGTTGGTGATGTTGCCCACCATATCTCCCAGTCCACCTTCAACATGTGCAAGGATGACATGGTGATGGCGATCATCGACTCGGTCACCGGGGTCATCGAGAAGAGCCTTACCGGATCGATCAGCAAGTTCAAGTCCCCCGAGCAGCTGCTTGCCCTTGCCACCGGTGCCAGTGCTGCAGCAACCGAGTATATCCTGGAACTTGACGGGTTTAATGCCCTCATGATCATCGATCTCCTGACCAAGCGGTACCATAATTATGTCCAGCTGTACCCGAAACGGGGAGCTGCTGCCGAACTGCATAACTGTGACTTCATGGACATGCTCTTTAGGGGCTGGAATATCATGGATCGTGCAAGGAAAATGCGAAACGGCAGCGGGAAGGATCTGAAAGTCACCATTTCAGGGCTTTTGGTAGATCTCTCGCCGGTTCTGGGGGATGAGATCATCAATCATCCCCAGTGGTACGCGTATCCTGCCTGTGCAATCACCGTCAGGATGTCGGCACTTATGCGGCTCGCTGATTACCCCTGCCTCCTGACCAGCGAACCGGTAACGGCGACCCTCATGACAAACATCATCGCACTCAAAAAAGATGTCGCAGCCGCCCCTGCACGGATCTGCAAAGGATGTGCATCTGCCTCCTGTGTTGATTTCAGGCATGAATACTGCCAGTACCGGGAAGCCGTGTAGGTGAGTTCTCATGAAATGCTATCTCTGTGCAAAGGAGGGAAAAAGTACTGATGCGGTTGGTGTCTGTATCATCTGCGGAATGGGCCTTTGCATGGAACATGCGGTCCGTGATGATATCGCGATGTGGGAAGGAGGGTACCCCTTCCCGGAGAGAAAGATGAACAGGACAATGCCCAGGATATTATGTCCTGAATGCAATGCAGCGGTGAAGAAGTAATATGACAAACCTGACAAAACGGGCAGCAGCCGAATGTATCGGAACCCTCTTTCTTGTGTACTTCGGGGCTGGTGCTGCTGCAGTAACTCTCATGATCGCGAATGGAGCAGAGACTCCGAACAGGTTTAACATCGGGATCGGCGAACTTGGCGGTCTGGGAGACTGGCTTGCCATCGGTCTTGCCTTCGGATTCGCGATCGCTGCAGTGATATACAGTCTTGGCAGGATCTCCGGTGCACATATCAACCCGGCGGTGACCATTGCCCTCTGGGCGACGAAGCGTTTCCCCGCACAGGATACGGTTGCGTATATCGTCGCACAACTGATCGGTGCATCCCTGGGAAGCCTGTTCTTTGCGGCATCAGCCGGAATGGATGCGATTACGATAGGTGGTCTCGGGGCAACGGCTCCGTTTCCTGGAATCTCATACGGCCAGGCGATCCTGGCCGAGGCCATCGGAACCTTCATCCTCATGATTGTCATTATGGGTGTCGCCGTTGACAAAAAAGCACCGGCAGGATTTGCAGGTCTTGTCATCGGGCTTACCGTTGCAGGGGTGATCGTCACCCTCGGAAACATCTCCGGATCTTCGCTCAATCCGGCAAGAACCTTTGGCCCTTATCTTGGGGATCTCCTGCTTGGCGGATCCAATCTCTGGGGATATTTCCCCATATATCTCATCGGTCCGGTTATCGGAGCAGTATGTGCCGCATTCTGCTATGACTGGATATCATCAGGGGAATAACCCCTCTTTTTACCGATATTCCGGTCATACCATCAGGTATCAGAGACCGGGAAGGGAAGAAAGAGTGTATGACACTCCGTGCCGAGCCCAGTTAAAAACCGGCGCGATCCAAAATGAGATTTGCGAGAGCCTCAGCCGATTCGATCGGAAAATCCGTGGGTTTTAAGAATCGTCCGAACAGGTCGCCGGTATTGCATACCACCAGTCCACCCACCGATATATTGCTGTCTGCTCCTTTCGGAAGTCCTGCAAAAACCTCATCTACAGAAGAGACCGGGAATGGTATTCCAGCCATTGATTTCGTCCACTTGGAGAAGAGGTCATCTCGAATACCCATAGGAGGTACCTGTAGTACCCAGACACTAAAATTTTACGAATTGCATGTGATCAGTTCGACATTTGAAGGTCATGACAAATCTCTCATAACTTCCTGGTACTCGTTTACGGATGAGAAAAGTTTGTATCACCCTTCATTCCTACATGAAAACTTAAAGAAGGTACATCACCATAGGTATACGAAGGTGACCAGATGAAATCTCCAGATCTCGAATTTCTTAAAGAACTGACACCGGAAGAGATTAAAAAAAATTCTGAACCTGAAAAGATTACCCGGTTGCTCGAAATTATCGATGAGCTACAGGTAGAGGTTAAAAAACTAAAGAGGACACAGGGATTCGATGCGGTAAAAGGGAAACGCCAGAAACCCCTGAACTACAAACCCAATAAAGACAAAATATAAACCGGCCTGTTATCCCTTTTTAAAATACCGGATGAAACCGGAACCTCCGGGTTACCTGACACAACCTCCTGCGTACCCATTCTTTATCAGTGAAAGAGACCAGTTCAGTGCTATACATTCAGGAACATGACACGATGACGCAAAAAATGATGATATCTGCTGTTTTTCTGATAATGATGGTAATCTTCTCCATCGCAGGATATGCAGGCGCACAGCCGGATTCTCCCCCCGACATGCCGCCGGGTGCATCTCCTTCAGGTGGAATGCAACCAGGTGGATCGCAGGCATCCTTGTCATACAACCTGAGCGGAGCATTCACCGTGGGTGGTGAACAGGTGTATGAGACCGGAAAGGAGTATACCTCAGATACAACCGATCTCTCTGCAGTCTACGTAACCGATGGCGGAAGCCTGACCCTGACGAATCCGCAGATTCACACCTCGGGAAATACCTCTTCAAACGATGCAAGCAGTTTTTACGGGCTGAACGGGGCAGTTCTTGCCAATGATGAAAGTACTGTTGTCATAAACGGGGGGGTTATCAGTACCTCAGGAACCGGTGCGAATGGTGCCATTCCCACCGGTGAGGGAACCTCGATAACCCTGTCAGATCTCAACATAACTGCTACCGGAGACGGAGGTCACGGTGTCATGGCAACCCTCGGGGGCAGGTTAACCCTGGATAACGTGAATATCTCCACGACAGGAAAGAACAGTGCACCAATCGCAACCGATCGCGGAAGCGGAACCATAACAGTCACCGGAGGTACTGTCACCTCGTCGGGTGCCGATTCGCCTGGCATTTATTCAACTGGTGCCATTAGTATCTTCGATGCAACGATCACCTCCATCGGAACCGAGGCTGCTGTGATTGAAGGAGTAAACTCCATCTCCCTTCAGGATACCGCATTATCAGGCGGAGTTGAGAAGACCGGGGGAGTCATGATCTACCAGAGTTTCTCCGGCGATGCGGAGGTCGGGACCGGGACATTTGAGATGAACGGTGGTTCGCTTACCGCAACGGAAGGCCCCCTGTTCTTTGTCACGAACACCCGTGCGAAGATCAACCTTACCCGTGTCGCGGTTGTTTCTCATTCCGGTGCTCTCATTGATGCGGCTGCAACCTCCCGGTGGGGTAAGACCGGTGAAAACGGAGGGCATGTCATCTTCAACGCAGACGGGGAAGACCTGGAGGGTTCAGTCTTCGCCGATGAAAACAGTGACGTTTCAGTGCACCTTACCGGTGGTTCCACCCTGTCAGGGTCAGTAAATTCATCTGCCCTGTTTCTTGACCCATCCAGTACCTGGAATGTAACGGCAGACTCAGTTCTGACATCCCTCTCTGATCCTGAAGGAGTGTCAGGCACATCGGTTATGAACATCATCGGAAACGGCTACAATGTCACCTATAACTCCACTCTTGGAGAAAACAGTTGGTTGGGAGGGAAGACCTTTACCCTGGAGCAAGGCGGCCGGCTCATGCCAGAGTGAGAATAAAGAAGACCTGCCCGGTCAAAAATTCTTATTCCCTCTTTTTCGGATCTCTTTTGGATCAATCAACCCAATACCCGGGCAAATTCCCGGGTGTATTCCGCCCCCCGCGTTCAGGGTACCGTGAAGTACTATCATACCGGTCTGCAGGATTCCGGTAATCCGGGTGTTGCAACCAGTTGCAACTATTTTTGCAATGGATTTTTGGGAATGTACCCGATGGGTATCGTGACCGCAGAATTCTCACCCGAGGATTCCATACCAGTAGCAACCATGAATTATTTTTCATTTGGCTTTTTACCTCCATGTCATGATGAATATCTAAAAATAAATCCGAATTGCGTTCAGGAAGATTTTCAGACTGATATTTACCGGTTTTACCTGCCTTGCTTATACACTGTTTCATGCAACACTGGTATGTCACAGGGAGCAAGGCACGATAGCCTGCTGGTTTCTGAAATCCGGCAGTATCAAGGGGCCCCCTCCCGGATGAGATGAGGTATCGTTCAGCATGTCCTCCTACACACTGCTACAGACTCTCGGTTTGTGATACCAAACTCTCTCATCCGGCAGGGAACCCGGGTGCCTGGCTCATCTGCAATGTCTGAAACGTCCGAGTTCTCCCCGAACTGCCGGCCGCGGAATGCGGTCGGTTTCCTCCTACAACCACCAGGGAGTTTTCAGATTCATTTTCAGCATTTTAAAAAATTCCAGAGGTTCGTATGATATCCAAGAGCAGATTCAGTAACCGGTATAACGAAAACCAGCTTTGTCTCATTGATTATCTTAAAACACAGGTCAACTCAGGACAATGTTTCCTGAAATCCAAATATATTGCAAAAGACCTGGGTCTCTCATCGAAAGAAGTGGGTACTAACATGGCAATCCTCTCTGAGATCTGTCCCGACTTCTCCATCGTGAAATACAGTTATTCAAACAGTACAACCTGGCTTGTTACTCCCGGGAAAATCCCCTCGTTTCAGGGAAAAACCGGGAATCAGGCTGTACCTGTATAAACACCAGGATCCCGCTGCCGGAGAGAGGAACAGTACCCGTTTTCCGTCAGCCAGTCACTTTTTTCGGAGAGGCCATCTTCCTCCTCATCACAGGTTCTTCCCTGCGTGAATCCGGATCACTTTCACCCGGCTTACCTGAATTATATATGCCGGGCAGGGCAGTTTGTACCATGATCGCTCCGTTTACCCCACTCAGGAAGGTTCCCCCCGATCTTTTTATTCTCCATATTGCTCCGGGATC
>JAJRBL010000070.1 GCA_028679485.1 Methanospirillum sp.
ACGCAGGAAAACGTCTGCTTTAACGATAAATGCATCACAAACACCAGAAGACAGGATACGTTAGGTTATGCTCCATATAGAAGATCTGCATGCTGAAGTTGACGGAAGGGAGATCCTTCATGGGATCACCCTTCACATCGAACCTGGCGAGACACATGTTCTCATGGGCCCGAACGGGTCAGGAAAATCCACCCTCCTTATGTGCATCATGGGATTCGATGCATACACCGTTACCAAAGGTTCGATCACTTTTAACGGAACAGATGTGACAGATATGCCGGTTCATGAACGGGCAAGGATGGGAATGGGAATCATGTTCCAGCGTCCCCCGTCTATCCCAGGACTGAAACTCGGGAGGATGCTCGAGGTCATCGGGCCGGGCAAAAAACCGGACGAGCGATCTGCAGCAGTCTCCCGGATGAACATGCAGGACTTTATGGGACGGGATATCAACCTCGGGTTTTCAGGCGGAGAGATCAAGCGAAGCGAGATCCTCCAGATGATGATCCAGGATCCGAGTTTTATCATGCTTGATGAGCCTGAGAGCGGGGTTGATCTCGAGAATATCCATCTCATGGGGGAGTCGATATCCCATCTCCTGCAGAAACACCAGAAATTCGTGAACCGAAAGAACAGCGGGCTCGTAATCACCCATACCGGGTACATTCTCGATTATCTTGATGTGGACAAGGGGCATGTCATGATAAACGGGGAGTTCAAATGCCACGGGAATCCCCGTGAAATCCTGAAACTCATCAAGGATAAAGGCTATAACGAGTGCCTGAACTGCAGCAAGATCATCTGAGCTGCGGGATGGAAAATTACCGGAATATCCTGCTTTCTCCCGGAGCCAGGATGATGCTCGGGATTGCTGCCGGCGACGCGTACGGGAGACGTTTCGAGGATCTTCCGTTCACGGAGATCCAACGTCTCATCGATCAGGAACCGGTCCGTGGAGCATACACCGATGACACCCAGCAGGCCCTTGCCGTGGTTGAACTGATGGTATCGGGCCTCCCTTTTACCCCGGTTACCTTATCAGAGTCTCTTCTTGCCGTATACCGCCGGGATTCCCGGGACGGGTATTCACCAGTTACAAGAAGGATGCTTGAACAGTCACCTGATGCCACAACATTTCTCAGGGCAATCCCGGCAGAGGAGCGTTTAGCCAGGAAAACAGACGGAGCAGCCATGCGTGCCCTTCCCATAGGTTTTTACCCGGATCTCAAGGAGGTCATTACCTGTTCATACCAGAGCGCGGTTATTACCCACGGCCATCCTGACGCGTACACCGCAACCGTCTCCATCGCCTGTATCGCCCACGAACGGTACCACCATCAGACCCCGTTTAGGGAGATATGGAGACGGATCAGGGGTGAGATCGCGGACCTGAACCAGGAGATTATTCCGTACTGCGATGCTTGTGCGGATCTCACAACTCCTGACCGGAAGACGATCCTGGAAGGCCATGCCGGGTACGGCGTCCCCTATACCGAATCGCGGATCCTCCTCGGTGCAGTGCTCGCCCTTCTCGCACAGTTCGGGGGGTGTCCGGAACGGCTCCTCCGGGAGGCGGTCCTGATGGGAGGAGACACCGATACCACGGCAGCGATCGTCCTCGGTGCTGCACTGATCCACGGGGATATCCCGGAGATACTGGCAGGACTGCTCGAACATATGAAGGATGAACCGTTTGGCAGCCTGTACCTGACAATGAAGGGAGATCGGCTTTCGTCCAGGTATCCTTCCCTTATTGCCTGAAAAGGTAGAGGAAGACACCTGCCAGAACTGCTAAAACCACGATTGCGGCATAGACTAGCTGTTTTCTATCTTTCAGACCTGTCCGGGATACCTGTCCTGCCTTTGTCCGGGATTCTGATACCTTCTTTCCCGTTACACCCGATCTTTTCCATTCTGCTATATTCGGACAGGCATGATTAAACGGAAGACGATGCCCGGGGCAATACACGCCCCCACAGTACGAGCAGGTGAACGCCGAACCTCCTGATACCTCTTCACCACAGACTTCGCAGTTCATGTACGATCGTTACACGAAAGATGAGATCAGTGTATCGGTTCATCGCCAGATTCACAGATAACTCCTGATGTCGGCATCACGGGGGGATTTCCGAAGAGGTTTCTCCCCGGTTATCGTGTCAAGGTCAGGAGCACCCAGATGTTTCTGGTAGTTCGCTTTTCCCGCCGCAGGACGGGTGGCATAACAGTATACGCACCCGCAGGGACAGGTATCATACCTGCCGATATCCTTGCTTTTTATACACCTGCAGGCAGGACGCTGCCCCGGGTCTTTGACTTTTTCCGTATCCAGGAATCTCATGAGATCAGAATCGCCAGGGAAGGCTGATCGGATGAGTTCGCCATCGATGCAGGAGTTATGTACGATGCCCGGGTAGTCGCACTCGTCAGCACAGGACGCAAGGGTAAGATTCCACCGGTCATTAAGCCGTTTCAGACCCGAAATGCATGCCATCTTCTCTTCTGGCGTTAACGGCAGGAAACCGTATGCACGTGACTGGCGCTGCACCTTTACATACCCGGTCTCGACGAAGCTGAAGACCAGTTTCGTTGTATACGGCGAGATTATGTCACCAATCCGTTGTATCCGGAGGAGAATATCAGGGACGGTACAGGTCCCGGTCTTCAGGATGGGATCATATCTCCAGACGACCCGTTCCTTCCCTATCCTCCCTGAAAGCCGTACGAATGCCTGCAACCGTTCAGAAAGAGAGGGAAGACCTGGTTCGAACTGTTCCGGTTCATAATCGTTGAGGGTATACTGGAAGTAATAATGGATTCCTCTCCGGTCCAGGTAGTCAAGACAGGGAATTATCGGATCGGGTTTTTTTGTCCAGAAGATAATTACCCGGGTTTTCTCAAAAGAGAGGCGATACGCCCGTGAAGGGTTAAAGGGATGTATCCAGGTCAGGTACCCCTTCTGCAGTCTTCGCAGAAACCAGTCTGCATAATAGGCGGGAATATCTGTCGATCTGCTGGCCGAGACGATAACCGGCTGTATCACCGGCAGTTCGTCCCGGTCTTCAGGTTGAGGTGCTTGAATATTATCTGACATATAGCATAATACAGTATATTATATAAATGACCTGATAATTTTTAAAACACAGGGTATCACCTGAAAAAAGAACTCCCGCCTTCGTATCGCATCGGAGTATAACCACCCATCCGTGTATATCCGAAACGACTATAAAAATAGCAGGTTTCTGGTTCTGCAATCACTCCGATCCAGGTTATCCCGGACTCATGACAGATATCAAGCAGGGTCCTGACGATGGCTGTTCCGATCCCC
>JAJRBL010000003.1 GCA_028679485.1 Methanospirillum sp.
CATGGGCAGTCCCTTCATGATGGTTGCCACTGATACGAATGCTCCGAGAAGCGTTCCGGATCTGGACCGGAGAATCTCTGCAACATCAGGATTTTTCTTTTGCGGCATGATCGAACTCGTGGAGCAGTATGCATCATCAAGGGTCACAAACCTGACAAACGATGAACTCCAGAGGACCAGTTCCTCGCATATGCGGGAGACATTAATCATAAGGATGGTATCAGATGCGAGAATCTCCTCGATAAAATCCCGTGAAGCCACGGCATCCATGGAGTTCTCAACCACCCCGAAAAACCCCAGAAATCCGGCAGTCAGATCCCTGTCAAGTGGATAACCGGTTGAGGCAAGGGCTGCCGCCCCGAGAGGGGACTGGTTTACCCTGCCAAGGCCGTCATAGAGCCGGCAGAAATCACGTGAAAACACCTGTTCAAAGGCGAGAAGATGGTGTGCCAGGGTTATTGGCTGTGCATGCTGGAGATGGGTAAACCCGGGCATAACCGTATCCGTGTGGTTCCCGGCCACATCCAGGAACGTTTCCCTGAGACGGATTATCGCCTCCAGCTGGTCCAGGACGATATCACGGGTACGGATCCGCAGACAGGTTGCAACCTCATCGTTCCGCGAACGGCCGATATGAAGCCGCCCTCCTGCATCACCCCCGGTATTTCTGGTCAGTATCGTCTCAATTCCGGCGTGGATGTCCTCGTACGAAGGATCATAAGCCTCATCCGGCACACCGGACTCATGCATCCGAAGCAACTCCCGCATGAGGGTTTTTGCATGGGTTTCGGTGATGATCTTCTGACTGGTCAGCATCGTCAGATGGGCCATGTCAACCAGAACATCTGCAGCGGAAATATTCCTGTCAGCCTCCATCGAACAGAGAAGTGATTCGGCATTACCTGATCTCTCCCCGGAGAGCCGCGCCATCCTGACGACATCTCTGGTCATAATCCCGTACTTCTTTCTCTGGCAGGTCATTAATTCCCACCGTATTACCCCTCCGGAGGTATAGGCCGGGCAGGGGGGACTCCCCGGACAATTGTAATACAATAAGCCCAAAAAAATAGCCATTCATTTCCGCATGCGCCCATTAAAGGAGTGTTAAGGACATTTTATGAACCAGTAACTCCCACCATATCTCACAGGTGAATCATGGTTAAGAAATCATGGATTTTTGCATCTCTGGTACTTATCTGCGGTCTGGTTCTCCTCTGCGGATGTACCAGTACCCAGAATACCGCACCCTCTGCCGGAGATGAGGCAAAAGCGAAACCAGCAGACACGGAAAAGACGACCCTGAACATCGGGTACCAGCCGAGTGATCATCAGCTCGCATTCATGACTGCATACAGCAAGGGCATGTACAACGAAAGTCTTGCACCGCTTGGTGTCAAAGAAGTGATACCATACAGTTTCCCGACAGGTGCTCCTGAAATGCAGGCGATGATGGCAGGAGATATAGACTTTGCATATGTCGGCGCTGCCCCGTTTGTGACCGCGGTTGCAACCGGTCTCGATGCGAAGATCATCGGTTCTGTCCAGACACAGGGCTCTTCACTCGTCCTCAGGAACGGTCTCAACTACTCTGCGCCCCAGGATCTCAAGGGTCTTACCATCGCCACTTTCCCTGCCGGAACAATCCAGGACACCATCCTTAAGACCTGGCTCAAAGAACAGGGAATAGATCCGGAGAAAGACCTTAAAATTGTCGCAATGGGCCCGGGAGATGCGGTCACGGCGATCATGGCAGGAAAGATCGATGCAGCGTTCCTTCCGTCTCCTTCCCCGGTAAGTATTGAAGAGGCCGGTGCAGGAGAGATCATCGTGCAGTCTGGTGAAATGTCGCCGGACCATGTATGCTGTGTTCTGGTGGCTAGTGGCCCTATGATCAGGGATCATCCTGAGGTGGTCGAGGAAGTCCTGCAGATTCACCAGCAGGCTACGGAGTTCAACAAGCAAAATCCGGAGCAGGCTGCTGAATACATGGCAAAGATGACCTCCGTGAACGCCTCAACCATCATGAAATCACTGAAGGAATGGGACGGACACTGGGTTTCCGATCCAACACTCATTGAAAAATCGGTATCAGGATATGCTGATGAACAGGCAAAACTTGGCTATATCACGGCAAATCTCACGGCAAGCGATCTGATAGATACCAGTTTCTGGAAACAGATACACCCATAATTATTCTTTTTCAGCAAACCCAAGTGTGTGGGTTGCGTACCGGCTTTACGGTAGCATATAGTGAGACTAGATAATGACTGGAACTCTTCCGGGAACGCGTTCCCCTGCGTATATCCTCCTCTCTATCTCCGCGGTAATCATTCTCTGGCAGGCGATAGCGGTTTTCATCGTAGGGAACAGGTTCATACTTCCCTCATGTACCGATGTGCTGACGGCCTTTCTACGACTGGTGGTGTCAGGGACACTTCCCGAGGATTTCGTGGTGAGTATGATACATTTCTTCACCGGTCTTGGTCTTTCCCTGCTTATCGGAGTTCCCCTGGGGATCATCATCGGCTGGTACCCGCTCGCAAACCGGCTGCTTGATCCGGTGATCGAGATAATCCGCCCGATCCCTCCGCTTGCCTGGATTCCGTTTGCAATCGTGTGGTTCGGCCTTACCAATCTTGCCGCCGGTTTTGTCATCTTCATCGGAGCCGTGTTCCCGGTATTGATAAACACCTACGAAGGGTTTCAGAACATTCCCCGGATCTTTGTTGAAGCAGGAAAGATGCTGGGGTGCACCCGGAACACCAGCCTGATCAGGTACATTGCTATCCCTGCCGCCCTCCCTCATCTTGCAGCAGGGTTCAGGGTTGCAAGTGGCGTTGCATGGATGTGCCTTATTGCTGCAGAGATGTTCGGGGTATCACAGTTCGGGCTTGGACAGAAGATCTGGTGGTACTACAACCTGCACCAGATGGACAATGTCATGGTATACATGTTGATTCTGGGTTTTGTGGGCTTGTTCATCGATTACCTGTTCAGGTTTGGCATGAAAAAGACCCTTCTCAAATGGCGGGAAGGAGAGGTGAACTGATGGGCAGCGTTGAGATACGGGGCATTACCAGGGAGTTTGCCCGGGATGACGGCGAGCAGGTGATCGCACTTTCAGACGTTTCACTCTCGATTGCAGACGATGAATTCACCTCCTTTGTCGGGCCTTCCGGTTGTGGGAAGACGACACTCCTGCGGATCATCGCAGGTCTCGACAAGGCATCTGCCGGGGAGATCCGGGTCGACGGGTCCCTCATAACGAGCCCGGACCAGAAGGTCGGAATGGTATTTCAGGAATATTCCCTTTTTCCCTGGCGAAATGTGCTACGCAATGTTGCCTTCGGGCTTGAGATGCAGGGGATACCAAAAGAGGAGCGGTATGCGCTAGCCCGGAATTATATCTCCCTCGTGGGGTTGTCACAGTTTGAGCAGAGTTACCCCTATGAACTCTCCGGGGGAATGAGGCAGCGGGTTGCCATAGCCCGTGCCCTTGCCACCGACCCGGATCTCCTGTTAATGGACGAACCGTTTGGTGCTCTTGATGCGCAGACCAGGAATCACATGCAGTGTGAACTGCTTGATATCTGGGAGAAGAAGAAGAAAACCATTCTATTTGTAACGCACAGTTGTGATGAAGCAGTATTTCTCTCTGACCGGGTGGTGGTACTCTCCCCCCGGCCGGGAAGAATTCGTGACATCATCCCGATTCCCATTCCTCGTCCCCGTGACCGGACAAACGCGGAATTCATCAATTTGAGAAGAGATATCCTCGCCATGATCGAGAATGAGGAGAGGGAAGAAGAAAGAATTAAGTGTAAATCTGGCTACTTATAAAAGACACATCAATACCGGAGATCAGGATCATGGTCAGAAAACCAAACAGCATGTACAGGAACCTTGCGAAGAAGGCCTATACTCGCAAGGAATATATGGGAGGTATCCCGGGTGTCAAGGTTGTTCACTTTGATATGGGGAACCTGAACTCAGAATTCCCGATGGAAGTTCACTTGGTTGTTGACGAGAGCTGCCAGATTCGGCATTCAGCTCTTGAAGCAGCCCGTATGAGCATCAACAGAAAATTAAACAAAGAACTCGGGCGTATGAACTATCACCTGAAACTGCGGACATATCCCCACCACGTGCTTCGTGAAAACAAGCAGGCAACCGGTGCCGGGGCAGACCGTGTATCACAGGGAATGCGCCTTGCCTTTGGAAAGGCAGTCGGAACGGCAGCACGGGTCCAGCAAAACCAAAAAATCTTCACCGTTTACTCAAACCCGGCCGGCGTGGAGAAGATAAAGGATGCTCTCCGTCATGGCGGCCACAAACTCCCGTCTTCCACCCACCTTGAGATCCAGATGAAGACTGAAGTCTGAATCTTCCCACCTTTTTTTTGCGAATTTCTGACAGCAGTTCTTTACCTCATTCCTGCTGATATGTATGCATGTCTTTTTCCGGCGATCCGGCATTACTACACAGGCGGATCTCTGAAGCAACCACCGAAGCTATCAGGAAATCAGAGATATATCTTCCGGATGATGTAAAAGAGAGACTTACTGCAGCCGCGGCAAAGGAATCCGGCCGGGTTGCCAGGCAGGAACTCGCAAATATCCTTGAAAATATCCGGTTCGCTGAGGAGCGAAATACTCCTCTCTGCCAGGACACCGGCATCATCGTGCTGTACGTGACAATCCCTGCCGATATGAGTTGGACAGAGGAGATGGAACAGGCTGTATACAGAGGAGTCCGGGATGCGACTGTTTCAGTCCCCTTACGGCCAAACCTGGTTGATCCGATAACCAGGGAGAATACCGGG
>JAJRBL010000071.1 GCA_028679485.1 Methanospirillum sp.
AAGCTCGAATTGATCCCTCGTTTTTCCCGGTTTGTCGATTCCCAGAAGCTTCGGATTCAGGAGTCACCGGAAGGCCTCAGGGGGGGTGAACAGCCCCAGACCATCGACCTGGATGTAACCGATGATATTACCGGAATTGTCGCTCCCGGTGACAGGATTGTAGTGAACGGTATCCTTCGGTCGATACAACGGAATTCGTACGGAACGAAGTCAACGATCTTTGATATATACCTGGAATGCAACTCCATCGAAATCGCGGAGAAGGAGTTTGAAGAGGTCCAGATCAGTGAAGAAGATGAAAAAGAGATCATCGGGCTGTCAAACGATCCGAATATCTATCGAAAGATCGCCCATTCGATAGCTCCGACAATTTACGGCGTGGATGATGTAAAGGATGCTATAGCCCTCCAGCTTTTTGGAGGAATCGCCAAGGAGATGCCTGACGGAAGCAGGCTTCGCGGCGATATCCATGTTCTTCTGATTGGTGACCCGGGTATTGCGAAGTCACAGATGCTGCGGTATGTTGTCCGTCTCTCTCCCCGTGCAATCTATACCTCCGGGCAGTCCACCACCTCCGCCGGTCTGACTGCCACTGCCGTGAAGGATGAATTTGGTGACGGACGGTGGACCCTTGAGGCCGGTGCCCTGGTACTGGCCGACATGGGTGTAGCCTGCGTGGATGAGATGGACAAGATGGAGAAGCATGACCGGAGTGCCCTTCACGAAGCGATGGAACAGCAGTCAATCTCGGTAGCAAAAGCAGGAATCACAGCCACCCTGAAGTCCAGGTGTGCCCTGCTCGGTGCGGCCAATCCCAAGTACGGCCGTTTCGATGATTTTGTCCCGATTGGGGACCAGATCAACATGCCTCCATCCCTCCTGTCACGATTCGACCTGATATTTGTCCTGACCGACAAGCCTGAACATGAACGTGACCTAGCGATAGCAGAGCATATCCTCAAGGCCCATAGTGTGGGAGAACTGATTGCCCAGCATGCAAAAGAACCGATAGCCGGGGTGGATGATGAATATATATCAGAGCAGCTGAAACCGGTTACACCTGAAATAGAACCCGGGTTGTTTCGCAAGTACGTGGCATATGCAAAGAGAAATTGTTTTCCCCGTCTTGAGGATGATGCCAGGGAAGCCCTCATAGCATATTACATGAAACTCCGTGATCTTGCTGACGCTAATAAACCGGTTCCGGTCACTGCCCGTCAGCTTGAAGCGATTGTACGGCTTGCAGAAGCATCTGCCAGAATAAGGCTGTCATCAGTTATTGAAAAGGGGGATGCCGATCGGGTTATTACCATTATAGATACCTGCCTCAGGCAGGTTGCGTACGATCCCTCGAGCGGTTCCTTTGATATCGATATGGTGGCAACCGGGGTATCGAAAGGCAAGCGGGATCTTATCAGAACGATCAAGCAGGTAATCCGTGACATTGCCGATGAGAACGGACGTGCCCATAAACCTGACGTAATCGAACTTGTCAGGCAGCAGGGATTTGACCGGGACGAGGCAGAACGTCAACTCACTGCCATGCTCAGATCTGGCGAGGCGATGGAGCCGAAACATGATGTCGTAAAACTTATATAATGATACCAGGTCAGTAAAAATACTGTTATGGTATCGGACCAAATTATGAGACATGAAGATCCAATCTGGGTTTAGTATTTTTTCATCCCGGAATATCAGCGTAGTACTAATCTCGGCATGTCTCCTGTTTCTCCTGGCCGGTATTTCTCCGGTCTTTGCAGAAGACAGCATTTCAGGTTCGAATAGTACCCCAAGCGTCGTGACATCACTCTCCGCATCATCGGTATCTCCGGCAGGTGCTGATGTTTCCTCTGCGACAAAAGAAAAGACGCAGATCACGGCGAAGGTATCTCCCTCCAATCCAAATCCGGGTGAAACCGTGAAAGTAACCGGCCAGCTCGTGGATGCTGATGGAAAACCACTGGCCGCAAAGAAGGTGCTGCTTGAAACTTCTGACCGGATGGGTAACCGCAGTGATTTCGAGATTACCGGAAAAGAGGAGACTGACGAGAAGGGATACTTTGAATTCCTGGTTGGAGGCGGATCCACCACCACCTTTATACTCATTCACTTTACCGGTGACGATTCCTGCGAAGAGTCATACAGTGACATGATCACGGTAATTTAATTTCAAATTTCTCCTTTTTTGTTACAGGGTTTGCTTTCCACCACCATCAGGCGTACTATCCGCATACCCTGATTGTACGGAATACGCATGATTTAATTATCATCCAGGATAGGGAATACTGTTATTGATAAGGAGCATATCTGAAATGATGATATTTACCCGATCATTTCCGGTTTCATCCCGGACGTTTTGCCTGGTACTGGTTTTACTCTGTTTAGTGCTTTTTCCATTAGCGGGAAGTGCGGTGGTTGCTGACAAGATTCAGACCAATCTTTCCATCGCAACAGATCCGGCAGATCCCGGAGAAGACCTGGCTTTTGTAATAAATGGGGTGCTCCTGGATTCAGATGATAATCCGCTGGGAAATAAAAAGATCACCCTGGAGAATTCTGAGAGTGAAGACATGGATTCAGATTACGCGTTTGTTGCAGTAACCACCACCGATACAGACGGCAAGTACTCTTTCTTCCGGCCAGGATCATCCCCCGTGGAATTTCTCCGGGTTAAATATAACGGAAATGACCGGTATGAAGAATCCGTAAGTGAAGTAATTCCCGGTCATACCTCGCGAGCGCCCCGGGTCACGGATGAGATCGTTCCTACCGTAACGAAGAGTGAGACCAAAATAACTGCATCGGTCTCCCCTTCAAATCCGAATCCCGGGCAGACCGTAAAGATATCCGGGCAGTTGATCGGGGCAAACGGTACACCCCTGGGAGGTAAGATAGTGTATCTCGAGATTTCTGACCGGATGGGCAACCAGGGCGATTTCGCAATCTCGGGTAAGGGTGAGACTGATAAGAACGGGTATTTCCAGTTCCTGATCGGCGGCGGATCTACAACGAACTATATCCAGATTCATTTTACCGGCGATGATTCGAACATAGAGTCATACAGCGGTATGATTACCGTAATTTAAACCTGAATCCCTATTTTCTTTTAATATCTGTATAATCTGTTTTTTTCCCATCGGAATATACGGGAAATGCCTGTCTGGACCGTTCCACCTCTTTTGGATCGATCTCGCAGAAGATCAGTTCCTCCATGTCACTACCCATGGCTCTGACTGTTCCATCAGACCCCGCAATACAGGATCCCCCGTTGTAGGTTTCGACAGGTGTTACTCCCACCGTATTAACCGATGCAATATATGCCTGGAATTCTGCTGCCCTGCTGGTGGTAAAAAGGTGAAAATGCTTCATTCGTGAGGCAGGCCATGCGGAGGGTACCAGTATGAGGTGCACCCCCTGTTCCCGGTAGAGCTGGAACAGGTGTGCAAACCTGAGATCGTAACAGATGGCTATCCCGATCGTGCATGAGCAGCATGAAAAGATACCCAGTGCATCACCTGGCTGGTAGTACTGGTCTTCTCCGCCCGGTGAAAAGAGGTGGATCTTGGAATACCTGGCAAGGATCTTTCCGTCAGGACCGATGGCAATGCAGGTATTTCGTGGTCGGGGGGTTTGTCTTTCCCGGTAAGATCCGAGGATCCCGATACTCAAATCACGGGCTATCTCCCTCATCACAGATACCTGCTCTCCCTCTTCGTCTTCAGTTCCCGATACTTCTTTTGGATTCCAGCCTGTTAGGATCTGTTCAGGAAAGGCGATAAACGATGCATCTCCTTCGACTGCATCCGACGCCATGGATCGCATCTGTCTGAGACCAGAAACGGTATCGTTCCAGCGGGGTGCCATCTGGGCAAGACAGAGAATCATACCAGGTACTTGGATGTGATACCGGATGAATCCAGTCTCCCTTTGTCTGAAAAAAGTTCTCCTGCCGGTATGAATTACTGGAATCTCTTGGGTTTATTCATTCACCGAAATTTTTACGGTTCTGCTGGTTGAAGGGCTGTATCCTTCATCTCCTTCATAGGTCGTTGCAACCAGCACCTTCCCTTTTTCAATAACAGGAAGACTGAAGAAATACTCCCCGTTGATATCGGTACCGACCGAGCCGGCATCATACCAGTCAGCCGATTCATCGAATCCGCATCCTCCCATGCATCCGGGACGATTTGAAGTAAGTTGGTACACGATCTCCTTTTCTGCGATCCCTTTTCCCTCGCCATCTGTCAATCTTCCCTTAAATGACACGGTATCCCCGATTTGGGGATAGGTTGGCCAGCCACTCAGGGTAAGGGCGGTTTTCTTTGGTTCACTCCCAGGGCTCGCGAACACATGTACTTTGTCGCTGTATATTCCGGTATAGAGTGCTTCAAAGCCCCATTCTCCCCCTACATCTGCCAGTGGACTGTACTTAAACGTCCCGTTTGACGCTGGGGTTGCAAGGATAAAGGTGTCTGCATGTGATCCCTTCGGGGCAGAGATCAGGATGACAACATCAGATGGACTGGATCCATAGAGTGAATCATCTATTCTTCCTGATAAGGAGATCCGATCTCCGATCGTCACCTCTTCGGATGGCCCGGTAAGGGTTATCAGCCCGGTTTTGTTATCGGAATCTCTATCAGGTTCTTCATGCGAGCCTGCGCATATGATTATCAGAATTCCTGCCAGAAAAAAAAGAACGAGTACCGAGATTATTCGCATACCTTGTTACCCTGCTGCTTCCCCTTGTTGTGTACTAACTTTACTTTGCTGGGTTATCAGGTTTGAGGCAGAGACTTCCTTATCAAGTGAAATGACACCATTTCTCCTTCGGTTGAGAACTGGTTGAATCTGATTCAGATGGCCGTAAATAATGACTGTAAGAGTTATTTTTGATTTTTCAGGGTGCAGGGATCCTCCCGGAGGCGGGGAGAAAAAGGGCTGGCCATCAGGCAGGAAGGGATACGCAAAGTATCGATCTGATCGGCAAACCCGGACTGGTGATTCTCTCTCCCTCTACCGGATGCCTGGTACAGAGATCTGAACCGTGAAGATCGTGAGGTTTGTCCGGTATGAGGAAGGATACTATTATGAAGAGATGGAACACGGGATCCCGGCAGATAGATTCATCGGGCATACCCGCATCTGATGAGGTTGAATGGAAAAGACAGGATTCATCGGTTTTGGAAGCATGAACAGCATGCTAATCAGGGGATTTCTCAGGACGAGGAGACTATCCCCTGACAAAATAGTCATCTCGACACGAACACCCTCAAAGGCAGAGAACCTCCGGAAGGTCTACCCGGATCTCAGGGTGGATAACGATAATGAACGCCTTGCCAGGGAATGCACTACCATAGTCCTCGGGGTCAGACCCTTTGATGTATAACCTCTTTTAAAGAGTATCTCCGGCAGTTTCACCCCCGCAACGCATCTTATCTCGATCGCGGCAGGAGTCAGTATCCATGAACTCGAAAAGTTATATCACGGATTGTTAACAAGGATAATCCCGAGCCTTTGTAGTGAAAACCTGGCAGGCGTCTCTCTCTGCTGCCATAATGACATGGTTGACAGGGATCATGCTATGCAGGCAGAGGATCTGTTCGGATCGGTAAGCCGGGTAATCAGGCTTGATGAAACCCTGTTTGAACCTGCCACCGATCTGATGGGTTGTGCACCGGCTATCTATGCTGCGATCCTGGATGAGTTTGTACAATCGGGGTGTAGAAACAGCGGTATTGACGAGAATCTTGCATATGAAATGGCACTCAGGACTTTTACCGGGACCGGACTGCTTCTCGGCCATATGACCCCGGATGAGATAATCCCCCGGGTTGCAACACCCGGAGGTATAACGGAAGAAGGCGTACTGCTCCTCCGGGAAGGCTTACCTTCCCTGTTTGATTCTTTGTTCAGGAAGACCGGGGAGAAGAACGAGATTCTCAGGGATTCGATCCGAAAAAGCAGTAGCTGAAGAGTTCTTTCTCTGTCCTGAACTGAAACGGTGGCGTATTTTTTGGAGGAGTCCGGTTAGGTCCCCTCAGGTTCTCCTTTCCCGCATGATCATGCACATATCGGTAATCTTATTGCTGAGGTTAACACATTTGAGTGTTACCAGAATACTGGTGGGTGTGATATGTTCGCAGGAAAAAAACAGCCCCGGGGTACGGATCGATGGTGAGACACAAGTCCGGTACAGGTATTGGGATAGGTACCATCCTGGCAGTCCTGATAATTCTGACAGGGCTTTCTCCTGTACCGGTATTATCAGAGCGACTGGTGGTGGTGGATACCATGGGTGACCAGGTACAGGAGTACTCCCCGGGCCAGTACGAGATAAAAAACACGATAGTCCGGAAGGAAGAACCGATGGGAAGGACATTCTACGTAAAAAGACCGTTCGGGTATGTGGAATGTACTGAAGTCGGTGAGGCTACGTTGTCAATCATCAAGACCTATGTTGACCGTGTTTCGAGAGATAAAGCCTATATCAGGGGGGAAATAAAAAACCTTGATGACAAAACCATTGATGTCATTATCCTGACTTTCAATCTCTTTAATGCAGATGGTGACCAGATTGGGAATGCCTATGTCTCCCTGGATTATTTCGGGCCAAAAAAGACCTGGGAGTTCTCAACAGAACCCATACTGG
>JAJRBL010000072.1 GCA_028679485.1 Methanospirillum sp.
TACTCTGGGAATACCGCGGCGGTGGCTGGGTCTGTTTCTCTTCAAGGTTCAGTGACCGGATCTTCAGTTTTTCCCCTTCTTTTACCACCGGCAGAACCGTATCCTTGGCCTCGGAGTAAGGATAGACCGTTCTCCATCCGGCATCGATGAGACGTGACCCGGTTGCGACATAATCCTGGCCGGATGCGTCGAGCCCTATACGCATGGTTGCCCACTCTGCATCAGGCGAAAGCGTGGCGAGGAACCTGCGGACTACCAGTTCGTACAGTTTCCAGTCTTCGCCAATCTGCTCGCGGGTAGCCACCCCGGTCGGGTGAATCGGGGGGTGATCGGTGCTTGATTTCTTCCCCTCGGTGGGTTTTTTCCTCTGGTTCTTCCGTACCCAGGCTATATCTCTGGCAAATATCCCCTTCTCCAGGGTTTTCAGGATCCCGTCGATGTTGAGCGAAGGAGGATAGATAGTGTTGTCTGTACGGGGATAGGAGATAAAACCGTTCATGTACAAAACTTCTGCAACCCGCATCGCGTTTGCAGCAGAATACCCGATACGTGCTGCTGCCACGATAAGTCCGGTGGTATCGAATGGTGTCGGTGCCCTGTCAACCCGTTTTCCTTCCTTGACCTCGGTTATCACGAGGGGATCCTTTGAACCGGTATACGCCGCTTCGGCTGCCTCTTTCTCGGTGAAGCGTCCCTGTTTGTGCCTGGCCTCGATCAGCTCCCCGTCTTTGCCGGTGGTAAGGGCTATCTCCCAGTATGGTTCGGGAATAAAATCCTCGATCTCCCGTTCCCTGTCCACGATCATCGCCAGGGTCGGGGACTGGACCCTGCCGACCGAGAGGATATTTGCCCCGCCCCGCTTTGCAGCAAGACTGATAAACCTCGTCAGCGAGGCTCCCCAGATGAGATCCACGATCTGGCGTGCCTCGCCTGCAGAAGCCAGGTCAAAATCGATATCGGTTGTGTTCCCAAAGGCACGGTCGATCTCTTCCTTCGTGATTGCAGAAAAGCGTGCCCTGTCGACGGGAACCTTGGTATTTACTGCCCTGACAAGTTCGTACGCTTCCTTTCCGATGAGTTCCCCTTCCGTATCAAAATCAGTGGCTATAGTGACACGGTTTGCCTTTTTAGCTAATTTTTGAACGAGTTTGACTATTGCCTGCTCGGTAGGACGTTTCAGGGTGTCGGCATCGATGAGGGATCTGGGCGGACGCTCCTGCGAACGCCAGTTCGTATATCCTTCGATAAAATCCACTTCGACAACATGACCACGAAGTCCCATCGTGATGACATCGTCAAACTGGTAAATATTTACGCCACTCTCTTTCTTTGCCGAAACCTTTCCTTTTCCGGAGAGAATCTGGGCTATCCGGTTTGCGGAGATATTTTTTTCAGCAATAATAAGATGCATGGTATCAGTCCTTTTTCAGGGCCTCGATAAGCAACCGGTTCAGTTCTCCCGGATCAGCCCTGCCCCTGCATTTTTTCATGACCTGGCCTACCAGGAAATTTAATGCCTGCATCTTTCCTGCATAATAATCGGAGACTGCAGCAGGCTGTTCAGCGATAACCTCCCGGATCATATCCTGTACCTGGTTTCCACCGGTCTTGGCGAGACCGAGGCGGGATACGATTGTCTCCGGCATCTCCGGGGATTTTCCTTCCTTTACCGTGTCAAGGATGATACGCAGGATCTCTACCCCGGATTTATCGGTTATCGTCTCTTTCTTCAGAAGGGAGAGGAGTTGCCGGAAATGCTCCACCGGCATGGCATCAATGGAGAAATCACGGTAATTCAGTTCTCCAAGCAGGTAGTCTGCAATCCAGGTCGAAGCAAGCGAAGGATCGTTATCTGCCACTTTTTCAAAGAAATCCGCTAATTTGAGCTCCCCGGTCAGGGTTTTTGCATGTTCTGCCGAGCATCCATACCGGGAGATGAACCGTTCCCGTCGTGCATCAGGCAGTTCAGGGAGTATTATTCCCTCTACCCAGTCAGAAACCCGGAGGGGAAGGAGATCCGGTTCAGGGAAATACCGGTAGTCGTTCTCCTCCTCTTTTGACCTGGATGAGGTGGTAATGCCCCTGGCCTCCACGAAATGACGGGTTTCACGGGTAACCGGCTGGTTACGCCGGAGAAGGTTTTTCTGCCTTGTCACTTCGAAGGTAAGTGCCTTCTCGACTCCCTTGTACGAGGAGATGTTCTTCACTTCTACCCGTTCGGACCCCTTGATCGAGATATTTGCATCAACCCGGAGCGAACCTTCCTTCTCCGAATCGAAGACATCCAGGTATTCGAGGGTGGCACGAAGCTTGTTGAGGAACTTCCTAGCCTCCTTCGGAGACCTGAGGTCAGGTTCCGTGACGATCTCGATGAGGGGAATTCCGGACCGGTTGTAGTCGACAAGCGTATACTTGCCCCGGTCCGTGGTTCCCATGTGGACTGACCTTCCGGGATCCTCCTCCAGGTGGATGCGGGTGATACGGATATCCCGCTCCCCGTTATCCCCGTCAATAAGGAGACGACCGCGTTCTGCAAGCGGCTTGTCATACTGGGTGATCTGGTAGGCCTTGTCCAGGTCCGGGTAAAAGTAGTTCTTCCGGGAAAATTCTGCCTCTTCGAGGATCTCGCAATTCAGTGCCTTTGCAACACGGAGAGCAAATTCTATTGCCCGTTTGTTGATTGTCGGCATACTGCCGGGAAGACCGAGACAGACCGGGCAGGTATGGGTGTTCGGTTCATTATCACGGAAGTCCGTCGAACAGCTGCAGAACATCTTGGACTTCGTATTAAGCTGACAGTGGATCTCAAGACCGATGATTACTCCTGCATCCTCCATCAGAGAACCCCCTGTTCATACGCGTAAGCCGTGCTAATAATCCGTTCGTCTTCGAAATGCCTTCCGATAAGTTGAAGACCCACCGGCATGCTGTCAACGCTTCCGCAGGGGACGGAAATTGCCGGGACGCCGGCCAGGTTTGCCGGAACGGTGAGAATATCTGAGAGGTACATCTGGAGCGGATCGCTCTTTTCCCCCAGCCTGAATGCAATATCCGGCATCGTAGGCCCTGCTATGATATCGACATCCCGGAAGATCCGTTCGAAGTCATTCCGGACCATCTGACGGGCGGTCTGGGCTTTCTGGTAATACCTGCCGTAGTACCCGGCAGCCAGGGAGAATGTCCCGAGGATGATCCTCCTGCGGACTTCCTCTCCGAACCCTTCCTTCCGCTGTTCCGAGTATGCTTCGTGCCAGCTCTTCCTTGTCTCTATCGCCGGCCCGTATCTGACCCCGTCAAACCGTGCCAGGTTGCTTGAGGCCTCGCTCGTGCAGGTGACATAATACGCTGCCAGGGCATTCTTCATCGACGGCATGCTACAGGAAACAGCCTCTGCTCCCCTGGATTCCAGGGATGTAATCGCTTCCCTGACCGATTCCGCAACAGCCGGGTTTACTCCTTCCCCGAAGAACTCCTCGGGAACTCCTATCCTGAGACCCTTGATATCGGAAGAGAAACCCGGAGTGTACGGGCGGTCCACCGAGGTCGAATCTCGGGGATCATACCCTGCGATGACCGAGAAGAGGCGTGCAACTCCGCTGACATCCCTTGCCATCGGTCCAATCTGCTCGAGGGAGTTGGCATAGGCAATGAGACCGAATCGCGATACCCGCCCATACGTGGGTTTCAGTCCGACAATGCCGCAGAATGCTGCAGGACAGCGGATTGATCCCCCGGTATCGGACCCGATGGCGAGTTCTGCCAGTCCTGCTGCAACGGCAGCAGCAGACCCTCCTGATGAACCTCCGGGAACCCGTTTTTTGTCAAGGGGATTAAGCGTGGGGCCGTAGGCACTATTCTCCGTAGTGGTGCCCATACCGAACTCGTCCATGTTGGTCTTCCCCACGATGGCAGCGCCGGCATTTTTCAGGAGAGAAACCACGTGGGCATCGTACGGGGGAATATATCCTTTCAGTATGCGTGAGGCACAGGTGGTCTGGATTCCTTTCGTGGAGATATTGTCCTTGACTGCAACGGTAACCCCGGATAATGGCCCGTCGCCGTACCGGACCTCGGGGAGTGTCGTGATGAATGCATGCACGCTGTCATCCGGGTGATAGGAAAGGCAACCTGCCACGCTACATCACCCGTGGGGCTTTAAAAAACCCTTTTTCGGTCTGGCCTGCATTCTGGAGGGCTTCTTCCTGTGCCAGGGAAGGGAGAACCTCGTCTTCACGAAGAATATTGTATCGTTCACGTATGATCTTCTGATTTTGATCAAGGGTATCCA
>JAJRBL010000073.1 GCA_028679485.1 Methanospirillum sp.
GACCGGACTCTTGCTCTCCCAGAGTTTTCTCATGACATCGATCGCTTCTATCGTCATATCCTGGCGTTCGGGAACACTCGGCCACTGTGCCGTACAGGGCACTTCATTCAATGCCTCACCTGCCCCGACGGCAACACCGACCCTCTTCGGGTACATCTGTCTCAGGGTTGCAAAGGTCTGGGCAACAACCGCCGGATTGTACCGGAGGATCGGACAGGTAATGCAGGTCGAGACAAATACCTTCTTGGTGGCCTGGAGCGTTGCGCCCATCCAGGCCCAGGCCTGACCGCTTTGCGCATCAGTGTGGTACCAGGGATGAAAATGGTCGTCAACCCAGATAGAATCAAACCCTGTTTTTTCTGCCCTTACTGCCTGTTCTAACGCATCCATCGGCTTGTATTGCTCAATAGATGCAAAATATCCAACTTTAGTCTCCATGTGTATGACCTCATACCGAAAAATTAGACCATACATCGGCAATTATGACTCGCGATCACAATATTGATACCCGAAGGTGATCAATCAGGATCAGCGATATTCCAACCTGAGTTCATCAGCGATTCTCCAATTCATCATGAACCCGGTTGGCCTCGCCAATTGGTACAGATCATCGGTGTTGTGGATGTTTATCCACACTGATCCTTTTATGTTATCTGGGATATACCTGTGTTTTATTGCCCGTCAATAGCAGGACGAAACCACACCTGCCATCCCGGATGACGAAAACGGATTTGAAAATTCTGCACGTATTTCATCGAACTAATCGAATACCAGGGCATTCGTGAAGGAACAATTCATCAGTCATCTCCATGGCGAAAGGATCTCCTCCTCACCTAATGCCGGTCAATAGATCGGCATAAGCCTGAGAGATTATTCCTTCGTGATCAGGGCTGATGAAGAATACACTCCTCAGAACCTTCCCCCTGCTCATCCCAGACTTCCCCGGATACCTCGATCATAAATGAGGCAATCTCACCGGAAGGCAGTTTGAACACGTAATGCGATATCCAGGGCATGTCATCTCCCTTGCGGTACTTCAGAGGGGCTGTGAATTCAGGCTTCTCCGTGAACAAAACCCGTTTCAGGAGATCCCGTATCTCCGGGTCCGGAAGATCGGGGAACTCCTCGAAGAGCCTCTTCCCCACGAGTTCTTCCTTCTTCATCCGCAGAAGGTGTGCCGTCGCCTTGTTCACATCCTTCAGGATATAGTCATTCCCGTCATCTACGGGTTCATAGATGAGAACCCCGTTACAGGTATTCTCAAAAAATCCGTGATACCTGATCTCCTTCATGGCACTTGTACGCAGTGCTTCTTCCGCCCATTTGTAATCGGTAATATCGAGGATTAATCCGTTCCAGAGGGTCTCCTTTGGTAACCTGATGGGCTGCGAGATCACCCGGATATACATTTCTTCCAGGGAATCGCGGATGAATTTTCCTTCAAACTCCCAGGGTGCCTTCCTCTGGATCACATCCTCTATTGAATCGTGCCACTTCTGCCGGTCTTCCGGGGCAATACACGACCCGTACCGTTCAAGCCAGGTATTGAGCGGTTCGGGACTGACCCCATAGATATCAAACGAACGATCATCAACAAAATGCATCCCCCATTCCCCGTCGTTGCGTGCATAAAACTGGTACACGATACCCGGCAGATTGCTCGCAATTCCCCGAAACCTCTCTTCACTCTTTCGCAACTCATCTTCCGCCCTCCTCCGGTCGGTGATATCAAGGAAGATACCGTTCCATATCGTCTCGTTCTTGAGCCGGATCGGCTGGGAGATCCCCCTGATATACATCTCCTTACCATCAGGCCTGATAAACCTCCCCTCGAAATCCCAGGGAGAGATAGTCCGGGTAACCTCCTGTATCGATTCTTCCCACCGTACCTGGTCTTCCGGTGCGATACATGCAGCAAACCGTTCAAACCAGGTTTCAATCGGTTCGATATCGATCTGATACAACTCCACGGAACGTTCGTCTGCAAAGTATACGCCGGATTCTCCGCTGTCACGGGCATAATACTGGTAGGCTATCCCGGGAAGACTGCTTGTTATCCCCCTGAAGCGCTCCTTGAGCTCCTTTTCAGCTTTTTTCTGTGCTGTGACATCAAGAAACAGGATGAAGAACTCCTCAGGAGCATTCCACCCATTATCGGCCACCGGGGTGAATACCACCTGGAAATAGGATATGCCACTCCGGGTCGTGGTAGTCAGCGTCTCTTTTTTCAGCCGGTCAAAGTTGCAGGAGAGCGTAATCTCTGCATTCTTCCCTTCCCGTATGAGATTCTGGATCGGCCGCCTGAAACACCAGATATCAAAGAGGTTGATGCCGGCGATATCGGCGAACTTCATAAGTCCCAGTATCTCAAGGGAAGCACGATTGGCATTGAGAATGGTGCCTTCTGCCTGAAACAGGATGATACCGCTCGGAACCTCCTCGAATAGGGTGCGAATCTTCCGCTCACTGGTTTTCAGTTCATCCTCTGTCTTTTTCCATGAGGTAATGTCCCGAAAACTGATCATGATCCCGGATTTCCCGGTAAACGAGAGCGAAGGAAGGATAGTCTGGATAAACTCGGTGAGAAAGATGCGATCCTTTCGCTGATCGATAAGCAGCATCTCGTTTATATATGTCTTCGACTGGATAATCCGGGAAATATTTTCCTGGACCATGACATCGTTTAAAAGGGCTAGACCAAGATTCGTAAGCCTGTTCCCGATGATATTCTTCTCCTTATGGATATCGAAGGTCCTGAGAAAACTCTTGTTGACGGTAAGGATACGAAGATCAGCATCAAGAATGACGATCGCATCGGAGAGGTGATCGAACAGGTCATCAAACGGGATCTTCTGTGACGAAGTGTATAATTTTGCCTTCCCGTACGGACTCATGACCACATGACCCTGGGTGAGCAGAACCTCCAGGTATTTTGCAACGGTGCCCCGGTTCATTCCCAAATCCCGGGAAATTCTGGATATAGAGACCGCCACAGGATACCGTTCCTGAAGATACTCACGTACTTGCGAATATCGGTCATCTTTCCCGGTCATGCAATAACTAATTGTTTCCGGCCAGGTATGATAAGATTATGCTCTATTCCATACTTGTTATCAGGAAATATACCCTTTTTCACGACATGATCCAACCGCAATACCCTGTACGAATCCTTATAAGGTCATTTCGTAGAGAGAGACTGTCCTGGCAGCCACATATGCCGTGTTTCCGGCCCGGGAATCCGGATATAAAAAAAGATTAGTATCTGCGGTTAAATCCGCCTGAACTGCTGCGGTTTCCGCCAAAATTGCTACGGTTTCCACCAAAACTGGAACGGGGCTGCATTGGCCGTGCCTCGTCGATACGAAGGGTTCTTCCTTCATGTTCCGTATCATTCAGGCCTTTCATTGCTGCCTCTGCCTGCTCGGATGTTGCCATCTCGACAAATGCAAATCCTTTCTGTTCAATAACCTTGACTGATTCAACATCCCCGTATGCTCCGAAAAGCGACCTGAGGTTTGCTTCATTGACTGAGTATGTGAGATTACCCACATACAGACGTTTTCCTTCCATAATCTGCTCGAAATTTTGTATGCGCAAGCGGCTCTGTATTATCTACATCGCCAAGGTTACTGAAAATAGTGAAAGAACTTACCTTGAATAAAAGGATCTGCCTCTCGAAAACTCTCTAATAAATCCCTTACGTATATACTCTAGTGTACGACTCATCAGTATAAAGAGTACTAGGGTAGATCCATTCCATCTCCTGGTAGTGGTTCCATGGTTTACGGTACATATAATTTCCGGCCGAGATATACTCCCCCGGTTTAAGAGCGATGAGAAACCGATACTAAATCAGAGACCAGGTTGTCTGATTCCAGTCCTTTCCAGAGGGTCAGGACTTCCCGTTTCCCCGGTCTCCCCAGGGAAAATAAGGGGCAGAACATTCAGACCGGTTTTTCTCCAGTTTTTCATAGATTATCTCGGCCAGAAACTCCTCGATACAGGAGTATTTTCCAGTCTTTATGAACTCTTTTTCGATGAGTTTCACCAGAGAGTCTTCCAGTTCAACCTCAACAGGGCCAAAACCATTCCCTTCACTCATATGGACTTACACCAACCACATGTGTACCAGGGGGAACGGTCACCGGAAGCATAAACACAGGTAGGTCTGCTGTCATCAATA
>JAJRBL010000074.1 GCA_028679485.1 Methanospirillum sp.
AGTGAAAGGAGCAGGCAATAGCACTCCTGAAAGACTCCAGGTGATAGCAGCCTACGGGGGAGCAGACAAACCCGGATGGCATGGTATGACCATTGCAGATCTCGACGATCTCAGAGGGGATCTAAAAGATGGCACCCTCGGGAACAACCAGTCGTTCATCATTCAACTTCCCCGGGCAGACATGGGAGATCCAAAGTCACTTGCATTCTTCCTCTCCTTTATCAGGGAACAGTACAGGTACGACCGGGTATTTCTTGTGCTCATCGGTCATGGAGAAGCCTATACCGGGATGCTCTTCGATCAGAACCATGAAGATGACGGGCTTACCCCCCAGGAACTGGTCAGAAGCCTGGAAGAGACATCATGGAACTCGGAACTGATTGGAATAGACTCATGCCTCATGGGCTGCCTGGAGGTGGCATCTGCACTCTCCCCTTACGCCCGGTACCTCATTGCAAGCGAAGAGTCTGAACCGGCAGAAGGGTGGCCATACGAGACATGGGTACGATACCTGACCGAATATCCGGATGCACAACCTGAGGAACATGCCCGTGTTCTCTTTGATGAGTACATGAAAAATACCGAACCAGGCAAAACAATCGCCCTGTTGCATCTCAGGGAGACCGGATACCTTACTTCAGAACTGGATCGGTTTGGCCGGGACCTGTCTGCACTACAGAATACCCGGGAAGGGACGGAACTAACCGAATCAGCCATCATGCAGACCCAGCAGTTCGGACTGACCGCGGAAGGTACCCTTGAGGAGGCAACGATGGATATCTACGACTTTGCAGATAAAATCGGGGAGCATGTTCCGTACCTCTCCGAATCTGCCGACGGGGTGAGAGAGGGGATAAACAGGACAGTAATCCTTGCCCGGCATGACGAAAAGGTACCGGGAGCACATGGAATCGCGATCATATCCCCTGTTCTTATCAACCCTGATTTTTATGAGTATTATAAAACAAGTGCCTCTATCACACCGGCCTGGGACCGGTTCATCTCCGCTTTTCTGGGTATCGAGGCAGATAAAAATGAGTCAGTCCCTTTTTCCCAGGATACGCCATGATACACAGGATACGAGGATTGCAATAAAAACCGGCAGAAGACCCGGGGGGGTCTCTTTTTTATCCTTCTCCAATGCCTGGATCTTCAGAAGGATCCCGGTAAGGTTTGAATCCAGACTCATAGCCTTCTCATATGCACCGGCAGCATCGCTGGTTTTACCGGCAAATGCCAGGATATCACCGTACTGTTCATACAGCGTCCCGGAATCAGGATGGAGAGCCAGTTCATCCGTATATAACTTCAATGCTTCAGGTGTTTTGCCTGCCTTGACAAGGGTCGTGGCTTTGCCCTTCCTGACAAGGGCCGGATTCGTCAGGTTCGTAGCGGCCTGGTCCCATACATCAAGTGCATCCTGGTATTTGCCCAGTTTCTCATAGATATTGACCTTTTTCGTAAGGAGGGCAAAGTTCGTGGGATCTTCGATAATCGCGAGATTAAGTGAGCGGAGTGCGGTCTCCGAATCTCCAAGAGACAACAGGTTTTCACTTTTTGCAGCAAGGGCCTGGGTGTTCCGGGGATCCAGCTGAAGGGCTGCCCCATACGCAATCTCAGCCTCCTCGCTCTTTCCAAGCCCGGAGAGACAATCGCCTTTGCCCACCCAGGCAGGTGTATACTGGGGATCCATCGTGCAGGCGATCTCAAATACTGCAAGACCATCCTGGTACCTTTCCAGCCGGGAGAGGGCAGTTCCTTTACCCACCCAGGCACCCGCATCGTTGCGGGAGAGGGCAATTGCCTGTTCATACGCAGCCAGTGCCTCATCATATCTCTTTTCAAGGATCAGGACATCACCGATGCTCTTCCAGACAGAGGAATCGGTCTTGTCGAGCTGGAGGGCTAGCTGGAATGCCTTTACCGCCTCATCATACCTCTTGAGAGTGGTGTATACCTGGCCGAGAGACGTCCATGCTTTTTTATCTGAAGTATCAAGTGCCAGTGCATCCTCGTACGCATCGATCGCCTCCCCGTACCTGCCAAGATCAGCGAGAGTCATCCCTTTGTTCGTAAAGGCAACGGCATCCTTGGGATTGTACACCAGTGCCATCTCATAACTTTTCAGGGCATCATCCAGTTTTCCAAGATTATACTGGGCGTTTCCCTTGTTGTACCAGGCCTTGCTGTCCTTGTTGTCATGCTGAAGGGCAACTTCGTAGGCAGTAACCGCTTCTTCAAAGTTATTCTGGTTGTAATGGGCATTTCCCTTTGCAAACCATGTCTCCTCATTATCAGGATCTATCTGGATGGCTGCATCATAAGCCCTGATAGCCTCTTCATACTGCTTCTGGTCGGAGAGGACATTGCCCTTCGCCATCCAGGCCTGCACGTCATAGGGATCTAGCTGAATTGCCACGTCATATGCGGCATATGCTTCATTAAGCAGGTCTTTGCTATAGAGGGCATTTCCCTTGTTGTACCAGTAGTCCGGATTCCTGGGATCCAGCCCGATTGCTACCTCGTAGGATGCGATGGCCTCGTCAACCTGGTTCAGTTTATAAAGAGAGACTCCTTTATTATACCAGGCCGCTGCATTCGCCGGATCGATCTCAATTGCCCGTTCAAATGCATCTATCGCCTCCTTATACATCCCCTGGCTGTAAAATGCATTCCCGTCAGAGATCAGGTCGTCTGTCTGTGCTGACGACACCGGGTATGCAAGAAACATACAGAGCAGGAACACAAAGAAGAGAACCTGGTAGAAGGAGGACATTGTATGCGAGGTTTCTCCTGTGTCCCTATATAGTTTCCAACAGGGTGTACCTGCTTCGTACTTCAGCCCGACGAATCCTGACAAGGGGAGAACTTTTTTGCAAAAATTCGCTGATGAACGGCTGAAATCCCTCCTGCCAACAATCCATCCCGCAATAAACATGATATTCCTCGCTCATTGCATATTTCACCTGTTTTCCGAGGGCTGTTGCCAGAACCTCGGGTGAGGCCAGGAGATCTGCCGCCCTCCGGAAGCGCCGGGGAAGTTCCACCCCGTACCTGCCATCCCTGATATAGGGGCCTGCAAATACCTGGTCAGAACGGATATACTTTTCGAGGAACCGGGAAGCATTCACGGGTGTTGTCACCGGGGGACCGGCATGGTACCGTACTGCCGGCAGGGTATCGACCAGCAGTTCAAAGAGAAGCATGCACCGGTCTTCAAGCATCCAGGTATCGGCCCGTGCAATGACGAACTCATGGCGCCGGAGGAGATCTGCCAGGGACTGGAGACTCTTTCTGAGCTGGGGGACAACAATATCCTCGATATACGGGGGGGTTCTGAAAGTCATTGCAATAAATGCGGATTCCCTTCCGGACAGGAGCGACTGAACCTCTTCTCTCGTAAGGATACAGATTGGAGGACGGTAAAAGAACCAGGGTGAAGGGGATGCCAGGTATCCCTGGCAGAGTTCTATGAACTCCAGGAGACGGGTGCCCGAGACTGACGCAGAGACGTTTCTGCAGGGATCCACCGGATCGATCACCACCATGGGATCATCGAACACTTTAGCAGCATGCCGCTCAATATCAAGATATACTCCGGGTTTCCAGGACGCTGCCTCTTCTATCAGGGCATGAAATCCCCCGAAATAGAGAATGAGCAGTTCACAGAGGTAACCGGCAAACCCCTCCGTCATCTGGTCTGACCCGTATACCCCTCCGGCCTTGACGAACTGTTTTAACAGGAGGACTTCATCGGTCAGGGATCCGATACGGGAAGAGACATACCGGTTATGAAACGGGGTCCGGTCTACGGCACTCTGGATCCCGGTCGCCTGCATGACCCGGTAACAGGGAACAAGATCCACGTCGATGCCATCAATGGTCGCATTCAGGTAGGGATGTTCTGCATATTTCTCCCTGATGATATCGGTATACCCGGACGCAATACGCCTTGCAAGGGCAAGCCCTTCATGTTCAAGATCCTCGCGTGAAAGGGCCGGATCGAAGAGCATGAATATATCAAGATCACGATCCCCATGGACACAGGTCTTCCGTGCTACCGAACCGACCATCATCCCTTCGGCTTTCCCTGATGACCGGATACCCGCGATGATCTTCTCTGCCAGCGAATACATCTGTTCCAGCTCTTCCCGGGTAGGGCGTATCTCTCCGAGCACTGCCTGTTCCAGTTCTGAAAAGGTCATGTACGCTCCCCGAGAGGAACTGAAAGGATATCGGTATACCGCGGGCCTTCCGGGGTGAGTTCACTCTTCTTCAGGACGAATGCAGATACCGGGATTATACCGCTGCAGGAGGTGGCCACCCCGGCAAGGGCTTCAAACAACGAGGGGTGGAACTGTTTTACCCGGGCCAGGGTGATATGCGGATGAAATCTCCTCTTTTCCGGCTCAAATCCAAGCGAAGCCAATGTATTGTCGATATTTCCTGCGAGTCTCCTGCAGTCACCCGGGTCATCGGTTTCAGCCCAGACGACCCTCGGGGCACGCTGGTTATTCGCCGTGATGATCCCGACATTCAGGGAGAATATGTCGTCTTTCACCTGACTTAATGCAGCAGTTATTTGTGGTACCTGTGATCCGCTGACTTCACCGATGAATTTCAGGGTTATATGCATCGATTCAGTACCCACAAGGGTAAGACGTGCCCTGCTTCGGCGGAGCTCCTCCTGAACATCCCTGAACTGTTCACGGATCTCTTCCGGAAGGTCAACTGCAACAAATAACCGCACCATACTGCCGTACGATTTCTCCTCCTGAGATAATAAGTCTCATTAAAACCGTCCCCTCCCGGAGGGGGGTAATTCTATACCAATTAAAATGAATTATCAATAATACGAAACTGATAATGCAGTAGATAGAATGCAGTTGAATAACCAGTGATAAGTATGAGTGAAGGGGCAGGCATTATATTATATACACTTGAGTTTTGTCCACGGTGTGAGATTCTCAAGGAGTTTCTGAGTGCACACCGGATCCCGTTTACGGTAGCAGATATGTCATCTGCCAAGGCCCTGACTGAGCTCAGGGTTCATGCAGTTTTCGTGCAGGAGGCTCCGGTTCTCCAGTGCGGAAAGACGTTTCTGACATCCAAGGAACTCTTCAATGCTGACCAGGTGAATGAAGATGCCATCCTCCGGCTCTGCTAGGTGATGGGGTGCTGGGACGTACACGCCAGACAACCCTCGACGGGATAGCGATGCCTTCAATGCCGCCGGTGCGAACCAGCGACGGCCATATCATGGAATGGGATCGCAACAGGATCGAGCGGCAGATTATCAAAGAGACGCGCCTTGTTGAGATCTTTTACGGGTATGAGGGGGCAGACGAGGAGACTGCACAGGAACTCGCACGTGAAGTCGAGGACCGGATACGAAAACTGAACCTGCGCACCCTTTCCGGCCCGCTTATCAGGGAGGTAATGAACACCATCCTGATCGAAAAGGGCAGGATACAATGGAGAAATGTCTGTACGCGGGTTGGTACACCGGTATATGATGCACACCTGATAGACGTGGGAAGGGGATTCGAGGCCAAAGACAATGCCAACCTGCAGGAGAATGCAGAAACCTCCCATAAAAAGAAGGCGGACAAGATCAGCAAGGAACAGTACCTTCTTCAGCTTCCTCCCCACCTCGCTGACCGGCATCTCTGCGGGGACATTCATATCCATGATCTCGAGTATTTTGGGAGCAGGCCCTTCTGCCAGGACTGGGATCTCAGGTATTTCCTCTATTACGGGCTCATGCCTGACGGAAACGGCACCAAGGCATCGGTTGCAGGCCCTGCAAACCGTGCCGAAGTGGCAGTCCTCCATGCGGTAAAAGCCCTTGGCAGTGCACAGACAAACTTCGCGGGGGGCCAGGGATATTACAACTTTCTCACGTTTCTCTCTCCATATTTCACGGGAATGTCCTATGAAGAGATGAAACAGCTCATGCAGATGTTCGTCTACGAGATGACCCAGATGATGGTGGCACGTGGCGGTCAACTGGTCTTCTCTTCCGTGCAACTCTCTCCGGGAGTGCCAAAACTCTGGAAGGATAAACCCTGCGTGTACAAGGGAAAGGTATGGGACGGAAAAAAAGCTCCTCTCCAGACATACGGATCAGGTGAACGTGAAGTCAGGCACCTCTTCAAGGCCCTGATGGAGGTCATGCTTGAAGGAGACTACTGGGGAAAGCCATTTAATTTCCCTAAACCGGAGATCAGCATCGAACCTGACTTCATACAGGAGGATGAAGAGTTCAACCGTGCCAATCCCGATCTTCCCACCTATGAAGACCTTTACCTGCTCACCTTCGAACTCTCTTCGAAATTCGGGACTCCCTATTACGATAACCAGCTCCCTGCCTATCGTGGTGCAGGGGAAGGGATCTCCTGTTACCAGTGCTGTGCATACCAGTTCTCGACCATGGCTGATAAAGACCGGGATTTTCATAAAAAACTGTATTTCGAGAGTGGAATGCACTTTTCCATGGGATCCTGGGGTGTCGTCTCGCTGAACTGTCCCCGGGCATCGTACAAAGCCCAGGGAGACGAGGAACGACTCTTCGCCGAACTTCGTTCCATGATGGATACGGCCGTGGAAGTGTTCCAGATCAAACTCAGGTGGATGGATCTTATCAAAAAGAACAACCGGATGCCTTTTGCTATGCAGCGTCCCCGTGATCCGGAAACCGGGGAGAGAGGCGCGATAGCAGTCGATTTTGACGGGCTCGTGTATACCATCGGGGTCGTCGGCCTGAACGAACTGGTCCAGCACTTTACTGGTCAGCAGTTGCATGAATCTGACGATGCCTTCCGGCTTGGTGTCAGGGCAATGACCGAGATGGAACTTTACAGCAGGGAACTCTCGCAACGTCACGGCATGACCATCGCCCTTGCCAGAACACCTGCTGAAACCACCGGGCAACGATTCGCGGTTGCCGATCTCCTCAGGCGTGAGTTCCACGAGGAGGCCAAGAAGGTCATCAAAGGCAATCTTGACGCAGCCTTAACCAGGCTCGGGGATACACGAGATCTGCCGATATATTACACCAACGGCACCCACGTGGCACCTGACGCTGATATTCCCCTTGCCAGGAGGGCAGAGATAGAACATGTATTCTTCCCGATCGTTGACGGGGGGAATATCTTTCATATCTGGCTCGGGGAGGCACGACCAGATCCCCGGGGCCTGATGGATATGGCAATGAAACTCTGCAGAAGCACACAGATAGGTTATTTTGCATTTACCCGTGACCTGACGGTCTGTCTTCACCAGTTTTCCGAATGGGACGGAAAACGCCCCAAGATTCCGGTCAGGGAACCATCCGGGCATGCACAGACAAAGGTCACACCAGTGCAGACATAATTGCCTGTTGTTTCAGCGGGCATCCCTCACCCTATTTATAGCATCAGCCCATCAGTACTGATCAGGTTATCTCTGGTGGGGCAGCACTATGATCTCAATATACATCTCCGGTCCGGCAGGACTGGTTCCTATTGATTCCTGGCAGGACGGATGTTGGATCAAGGTCGTCAACCCCACAGAGAAAGAGATTGCATCTCTTGTCGAACACTTTGGTGTTTGGATCGAGTTTTTCACCGATCCCCTTGATACAGATGAACGGGCACGGTTTGAAGTAGACGAGGGAAACACCCTCATCCTTATCAGATCGCCAAAAAGGGAACCTGAAGAGGCAGTAATCCCGTATATCACCCTTCCAATCAGTATTATCCTTACCGGTAAGGTAATTATCACCGTTACCCTGACCGAAGTGGATGTTCTGGAAGAATTTCTCTCCGGGTGGGTCAGGAACTTCGATACGAGGACACGGACACGGTTTGCCCTGCAGATCTGCTACCGGACTGCACTCAGGTTTCTCCGGTATCTCAAGGACATCAACCGTATGAGCAACCAGATAGAGATGAACCTCCACCGGGATACCACGAACGACCAGTTGCTTGGACTATTCAACCTGCATAAAAGCCTGGTCTATTTCACCACCTCGCTCAGGTCCAACTCGCTGATGGTTGAGAAGTTTTCATACTCGAACCTTCTCGATATGAGTGACGAGGAGCATGATCTCTACGAAGAGATGGTAATTGAGAATAAACAGGCCTTGGAGATGGCAAATATTTATACCTCGATCATCATGGGAATGACCGGGACTTTTGCCTCGATCATCAACAACAACGTAAACCTGGTGATGAAACTCCTCACCAGCATCACGATCCTCATAGCACTTCCGACCATGATAGCCAGCATTTACGGGATGAATATCGATCTCCCCATGCAGCACAGTAATTTCGCATTCCTGTTCGTGATATTCTGTGCCCTGGCGGCAAGTTCCCTCGGTCTTATCATTCTTGTAAGGTGGAAAGTGCTGTGACGGACTTAGTTAAGTATATCTAACATTGGTGGGATATATCTAACATAGTGTGCGGTTTATCGCACGATGATACTATGAACAGAACTGATGTAATTACCGGTGTAGTACTTGTTGCAGCCTTCTGTATCGTTGGCATGACTCTCCAGTTCCTGATCCCGGGATCACTGTCAGATACCAGGATCTGGACACTGATACTCGTCGCGTTGGGTATTTGTGCCTTGTTTATCCTCAAATATCATAATACACCCATCACGCGGAGGGGCGTCGCCCTTCTCGCTGTGATTATTTTTACCGGAGCCCTTGCAAACCTCATGACCGGAGTTTTTCCCATCCCTCCCGAGATCCAGATCATGCTGGTTACAGCAGGTCTTGTCCTGGTCACTCTGTTCTGGAGGATGCATCTCAAGGCCGAATCCGGCCTTCAGGATGAACGAACACTTCGCATCGGAACATACGGCCTGTCATGTTCCTGGTACCTCACCTTCATGGTGATAGTGATGCTGGGTCTTGTCATCGCTCTCGGGGAAGTCCAGGTTGATACCGGCATGATCCTCATGATATTACTTGTTTTGATGCCGGTGAGTTCGATCATCTTCCAGTGGTACTTCAACCGGAAAGGGGACGTGTATTAAGGGGGAAGAGCGTTGTACACCCGGATCAAAGAATTCAGGGCACGTGAGGGGATGACCCAGGCTGAACTCGCGGAGAAGGTGGGAGTCAGACGGGAGACGATTGTATTTCTTGAAAAAGGAAGATACAACCCCTCTCTCCGGCTA
>JAJRBL010000075.1 GCA_028679485.1 Methanospirillum sp.
AGTAAACCTGATCGTCACCAATACAAGTATTCCATATATGGAAGAGATGGGAATTACGGTGTTACCCGGGACTAATGTAACCGATCCGGTATTTCTGATCAGCGAAGGATCTCCGTACGTGGTAAAGACCGGTGATGGGAGAAGGGTTGCAATTAATGCACAATATGTCATCGGGAACCGGGTGGCGATACAGAAGTAACCCTCGACCACCCATTGGAACATTACACTCCCTTTCCTTTTGAGCGGGTATACCCTGGACGACCTCGACGGACATTCACCGGGGGAAAGGCCGGAATAATCCCTGATGATTATTCTGAAGCCTGGAGACGAACTCCCCCTTTAATACACGTACTGATGCTGGACCGGGATGTACACCGAGACATACGAACTGATCGTGCCTGCCTTGATCTTGGGGATAAGGGTCTCTTGGATCTGGTACATCCCGGCGATATGCGAGAGCGAGATCTGGATCTCTACCGGTTTTGTCACCCCTTTCGTGATATCCACCCGGTCCACGGAGAGGGTGGAGATGGCATGGATACTGGCCTTTGTTATATCCCGGGAGTGATCGGCCCGGCCTTTTGCCATATCGGAAGCGTCACCGATACTGACAATGCTCCCCTCAACCGTGAGCGGGGAAGGATCCCCGTGATGCGAGTTGATTGACGAGAGGATGAAGAGCCGTACCTGCATCGACGTGTAGGGATTGTCATAGATTGCAGGCAGTATCCTGTCCAGTATCGGTTGCACGAGGATCAGGCTGTGATGCAGGTGGCAGGTCCGGTGGATACTGTTGCCGATATCATGGCAGAGTGAACTGAGAAGAACGATGAGAGACGCATCGTCCGGATCACCGATCCCGGTTTTTACCACGTCAGGCACAATACCTGATGATTGGAGAAGTTCCAGGATCCGGAGCGAGGATGCTGCAGTCACCAGTGCATGGGTCCTCCCGTGATCGTTCATCCGGAGTTTCTCAGTCGTGATGTACTCGGCCATATCCCAGATAACCGGAATTTCAGACTCTTTCGTCAGGATATCCCATGCAGCCTGAGTTTTTGGATATCCGACGATTAAATCGCGGATTTTCCACCCGGCAGACAACCTGATATCCGAATCCTTCAGGGGAGAGTGGTGATCAGACACCGGAAGAGCGATGCAGTCAGAAGGGAGAACTTCATCATAAACAGGCTCAAAATCCGACGAGGTCATGCTGCTGAACCTTGCCCACGGGAGACCTTGTTTCTTTTCACCGGAGAATATAGTGAAGTCATAATTACTATATTCATCAATATTTTCGGTGTTGCAAATGATATTCAGAAAAAATTATATTGAATATCGTCAATGTATTGTTTAATGAATCCATCAGTTCAGACACTCACGGGAAAGCCACGAGTCTGTCTTTTGTGCGAAAAAACTCATGATTCTGAAGATTCATTCTGTTCAGATCCATGCAGGACAAAATTCCTGGCCTGGCTTGAGACCGAACACGCAGCAGTCAGGGGGAAAAGGCCGAAGTACTGGAACATGATCCGGAGATTCGCCCTCGAAAGGGATGGAAACAGGTGCCAGATCTGTGGGGACGAGAAGGAACTCTCAGTCCATCATCTTGTTCCCTTGTCTGACGGAGGCGACTCGACTGCCCGGAACCTGCTGGTTCTCTGCCACTCCTGCCACCAGCGTATCCACGGTAAGCGAAAGCCTGAAAATGGGAGAAGGAAGAAGTTCCATGTACGGATCAGGTATCAGCCGCTGTACGTTCCGGAAATTCTTGCATATTCATCGCTCTGGGAGTGATCGCCGGCACTCCCGGGATCGGCAGAGATGAAATCCGGTACCGTCATCGAACCGAACCTGGGTTAACCAGGGATGCTGGCATCTCTCCCGGGATCCCCACAACATCCAGCCTGGTTGCAGAGAAACATTCCCCGGTGGCTAGCAGGATAATACCCCATCCAGGTTACCGGTTTTCTTCAAACACCGGATATATTCGGCAACCAGGTAATAATTGGTGATATCATCCTCGTCGAGACCCCGATAGACGAATAATTCGTCCCACAACTGGCTGTTGCCCTCAACCAGAAAATACCCGGTTTCATGTTCGAAACCGACGATGATCCGGTTTCCCCTGTATAGGTCATCCTGTTCTTCGTAGAGAGATCTTCCTGCCCCCGTATCTTCAACCACGAAGACCACAGGCAGGGGTACTCTGCCAGCCGGTATTTTCTTCCCGTAATACGTGTTCAGGATCACATTATCGATGACAACCTGTCTACTCTTCGCATCCGTGAGTTCTGTCACGGGATACTTCCCGGTAAGATACGCGATGACCTCAGATACAGGTCTTCTATCCGGTTTCAGCCTGTTTCGGTAGTGATCATAGGTAGCCTTCCATGACTCAACCATTTCAGGCGATACTTCCTCCTGTAACATGATACATCAAAAGAGAGATACCACCGGGATCACGGGGAACCCGCCTTACTCAGTGCGAGTTCCTTGTTCTTCCGGTACGTGTTCACATTCTCCTGGTCGCCGAATTCACTCTTCATCTCGTACGTCATCGCCTTGTCATACGCCTCTGCTGCCTCGTCGTACCTCTCCAGTTTCAGCAGCGAATCTCCCTTCATGCTCCAGGTGAATGCATCATTCGCTTCCTTTTTCAAGGCAAGGTCGCAGGTTTGCAGTGCCTCTTCATAATGGCCGAGATCATACAGGAGGGCACTCTTCAGCTTCAGGCCAGAGAAGTGATCAGGCATATAATGGAGCGTCATCTCTACCGCCTCGAGAGCCTCCTCCTTCTTACCATCCATGGCTAATGAATACGCC
>JAJRBL010000076.1 GCA_028679485.1 Methanospirillum sp.
AGGGAAGAGATATCATCCTGCCTTTACCGGATGTTTGCGGAAAAAACCAGTTAATGTGAGACAGGTGTATATTCCGGTTTATATTCTGCCGGTGGAAGAATCTGCCAGTCCCAGGGATCGTTAACAACCTGGACATCCACATTCTTTGCCCAGGGGATGAGGGTTAGTCTGGCTTTAACCTGGGCGACCAGGTAATCCTGGAGGGGGCAGGCTTCGCAGTTAATCGCCATCTCGATCTTGACCGTATCACTACTGATATCGATTGACCTGATAAGACCGACATCAACAACGCTATGTCCGATTTCAGGATCGATGATCTGCCTGAGTGCTGTCAGAATCTCAGCCTCCCTGTCGCTGGTGACAACCGGTTCGGTGATGTTCTTGAGCAGGGCATTTTCACGTTCTATCCTGAATAATCGGTCTTCAAGAACCTGTTGGCGCTCGAGAAGCCGGCTTAATACCCGGAGAGTCGGATCAGGCATGGCATTGTCCCTGATATTGTCCTGGCTCGTGTACTTTTCAAGTCCTGCAATACGTCCCGGAACACCGACAACAGTTGCTCCTGGCGGAACATCCCTCACCACCACGGATCCTGCCCCGATCTTTGCATAATCGCCAACACTGACCGGCCCCAGGACCGATGATCCCGATCCGAGAACCACCCCTTTTCCGATGGTCGGGTGACGTTTTCCTTTGGTTAGGGCTGTCCCTCCCAGAACTACACCCATGTATATGAGGACATCATCCCCTACTTCGGCAGTCTCACCGATAACAACCCCCATACCATGATCGATAACCACTCCCCTGCCAATTGTTGCACCGGGGTGAATCTCAACACCAGTTAGAAACCGGGAGATATGGGAGAAGAACCTCCCGGTAAGAAACCATCTCTTCTTCCATAATGCATGGGCAAACCGGTGGAATAGCAATGCATGAAGCCCGGGATAACAGAGGAGAATCTCGATTTCACTCCGGGCAGCGGGATCTTTTTGAATTATCGCACGGATATCCTCTTTTATTGTGGAGATGGCCATATGAGATCACAAAGTGATTGGTATACGATATAGGTACTGCTATGATATAGGAATACAGATGACGGCAACAAACGGATGAGACATTCGTACCTGTCAGGGTAAATAAAAAAGAACTGGATTATACCAGTTTGTTGATCGGATGGATTTCAGCTTTAACATCGCCACCGAGTTCACGGAGTGTCTCGGCAAGAACGATATCAGTGAATGCCATTGCAGTTGCAGTTGCTTCACAGTTCTCAATCGGACCGAACATGATAAGGTCAGCACCAAGGGTGGCTGCCATAATGTTACAGCCGATATCTGCAGATGACCAGGCAGCCTGGCGGATACCCTCAACACCGCCGAAGTGGTGGTGTCCCATCTGCTCAAGGAGAACTCCTGCATCTTTGTACCGGTCAAGAATGCCGCTCTTTCTCCAGCGTTTGAGCCAGGTCCAGGAAACGGTCATGTTGTGGTATGCACCACCGGTTGGCAGACCGTGGATTGCCTTACAGGCAAGGATTTCACGGAATGATCCACCGGAACCGAGGCCGAGCGGAGTTGCTGCAGTGTCGAGAATCGGGCGGGTAACACCGCACTCTTCTGCGATTGCGAGCATGGACTTCTCCTGCCCTGCTACTCCACCCTCTGCGAGCACTTTCTCACGACCGCGAACACTCGGGTCACCCGGGTTGAACGCGAGCACGATTGCTGCATTTACATCACTGTTCTTGAGTGCCTCGATGTTTTCTGGTCCGATTGAACCATTGATCGAGTTGTAGACGGCACGGTCAGCAATGCCGGCATCAGTGACATACTTACATGCATGTGCAAGTGCTGCCGGATCTGATGAGTCCATCAGGAAGGGGAACTGGTCGTCAATACTGCAGAACCAGTCGATGTATGAATCGAACGCTTCTGCGTATTCACCAATAATCTGACAGAAGTACCAGTGGCCGGTAGTGTCGTAGAGTTCTAGACACCGGTTCCAGAGTGCTTCTGCTTTTGCTTTGTCAATCTTTCCAGTGTGCTCATCGAGCACGGTCTCGTGCTTGTTGTAGAATATCGATGCACCGAGTGCACGGGGGTATTCTCCCGGCTGTCCTCCGAGCTTGTAGCCGTTGAAGTCGAGGACCGTCTGTTCCTTTTCAAACATGAACATGGCTTATCACCTCTATTTTGCGAGTATCTCTAGCAATTTTGGCAGTAATTCCGTAACAATTACGTAGGTCATCAGTCCGGCGACGATACCGTAGAGAATACCGATATCCCGTCCGACTTTCCGGCCGACACGCTGGGCAATCTCACCCTCGACAAATTCGAGTTTCTTTTCGATTGCATCCATTTTGGTTTCAATTTCAAGGAACTGCGGGTTTGCAGTTGCACTGGCAGCTGCTCCGCCGCCTCCTTCTTCCTTGATCTCGACAACCATTGCCCCACCTGGGAAAACTCCGGGATCTCGTGCTTTCAGCTCGTTGATCTTGGCTGAAATGGTTCCGAGATCCTCGGATTCCATGATGTCGACAAGTTCGACCTGTTCCTGGAACCTTTTGATATTATCAGCGGTAAGGTTCTCAATGAACGGGATTGCTCCCTTTGACCCGACGATCTTCCCGCCTTCCACACCATTCTGGTGAAGAGCGATAAGACTCTGACCGGAGAGATGTCCCTTGACTTCAGTACCGCAGGTGATGACAAACCTGATATTCGGGTTGGAGATGACATTTGCAATAACCTTCTCCAGACCGAGATTTTCAGTTTTACAAGACCCTGCGATGGCGGCTCCTGCACTGCAGATTCCTGCTTCGTCAAGGTGGGATCCCATGGTGACGACTGCTACCGGGCTTTTTGTATCGCCGGTATGGAAGTCACCCTGGACTATTGGCCAGCCTGATGCCGGCTCTCCTTTTTCTGCCATTAGATCACCCACAGCAGAACAGGTACAACCAGGATAAGGGCGAATGCCAGACCAATTGCAAGTCCGATAATACCTGAATCCATGATACCGGATTCAAGTTTGTTGGTTCGTGCAAGGATCTGTCCCTTATATTTCACATCATTCATCATGGCGTCGATTGCTGCCATGCGGATAGGTCCTGACTTTTTCTCATCTGACACTTAACTCACCCCGTGTCCCACAAGCAGGAGTCCGACAATCACAAAGGAGACAACCAGACCGATCATGAGTCCTTCGACTTTGCCACCGTATACACCGGCTGCAAACTTGTCATAGAACCCGATATCTGTTATCATCCGCTGGACGGTTTTCATCCGTGCATGAATGAGTGCGACCTCAGCTGACATTGGACGGACTTCTCCGCCTTCTTCAGCAGCACCGCCGGATTCATCCTTGATCTCAACGATCATGGCGTCAGCATCGAATGCTCCCGGATCGCGGGCAATCAATTCTTTGATTTTTGCAGAAACAACTCCGATATCCTCGGCTTCCATGATGTCGACAAATTCGACCTGATCCTGGAACCGTTTGATATTGTCTCCGGAGAGATTCTCGATAAATGGAATTGCTCCCTTTGATCCGACGATCTTCCCGCCTTCTACCCCATTCTGGTGAAGAGCGATAAGACTCTGACCGGAGAGATGTCCCTTAACCTCCGTACCACAGGTGATTACAAACCTGATATTCGGGTTGGAGATGACATTTGCAATAACCTTCTCCAGACCAAGGTTTTCGGTTTTACAGGATCCTGCGATGGCGGCTCCTGCGCTGCAGATTGCGCCTTCATCGAGGTGGGATCCCATGGTAACAACTGCCACCGGGCTGTTTGGGTCCCCCGTGTGGAAGTCACCCTGAACAATTGGCCATCCACTGGCCGGTGATTTCTTGTTTGCCATTTTTCTCCCCTCACCCCAACGTCAGAACGATAAGTCCGGCGACCACGAATCCGACTGCAAGTCCATAGAAAATTGCGGTAATACCACCGGCATAGGTCAGTGATCTCTCACGGTTCGGGAAAGATTCAAGGAAACTGCCTTCTCCGGAGAGCATACCGACGATGTCGTCAGTGATCTTTTCCAGCGTGTTTACCTGGTCAAGGACCGGTGCCAGTGATTCACCCTGCTGGGTGACAAATCCTGCAAATACATCACATCCAAGACCGAAATCGGGAAGGACAGGTATCCATGTCATTACTGGTCACCCCCGACTTCCTTGATGGGCTTGGCATCAAGCCACTCGTAGGCGTCACGCTTCGAGAGTGCAATGTACTGCTTGTACGTGTAAATCCAGCCAATCAATGCCACGATCAGCCCGATTGTTGCAGAGACTATGTCAAGGAATGCATAGGACATGACTGCCACGACGATCATCGAGAGGAACCCGACTTCGAGTGCAAGCATGAGGGTGCGGTCCTGCTGTTCATTTGGCCCGAGGCAGGCATTGAACGGGTGCTGGAGTGCCATTGCACCAAGGAAGAATATCACGGCGAGTGTGGCTCCACCAATAAGTGAACCGGCGAACTCCGGGATAACCGTAACCGTGAACATCTGTGCCCCGTTGGCTGCAGCCTGTGCTGCTGGTTCCATCTGGAGAGAGAGTCCGCCGGTTACGAGGCCGTTGAATGAGAATGTTCCCGTACACATTGCACCAAATCCTAGCATGGTCAACGCTCCGACAATGGATAATTTCGTGAGGGAAAAAATCATAACCGGAATGTTCATGTTAATGATGTTGTTTGCAATGTAGCCGATTACTGCACCAATTAATGCTGCAAGAATGAGAGTAACAATTGGAACTAAAGATATTCCCACAAATGGGATAATTAAATTGAACTTAGTTCCTGCAATCATTGCGATGGCTCCAGCACCAAATGCCACCATTCCGGCAGATGGAACACCGGTACCAAGACCGTAACTACATAAGTGCTTGATTGTGTCAGAACCCCACCACAGAGCTGCTATTGCGCCGATTCCACCAAAGAAGGAGAATACAGCAACACCAGTAAAGCCATTGATTTGCGTGAGGTAAATGCCGACTAAGGCGACGACAATTCCGTAGATCATCAGGGTTTTTTCAGATAATTTCCCTGCTGATGCTTCCATTTTTACTGTCATGCTATCCTCCTCACATCCCGGTGTTATAGATAATCAGCATCGAGATTAACCCGCAGAAGGCGGATGCGACTGCACAACCGATTACTGCCCGCGGTACCCGTTTGAACTTGGGGTCATGCGGTCCCTCGATAGTTCCGGTGATGTTGTATGCTGCCAGTACTGCGTTCACCAGGAAGAACCCGATGGCGAAGATACCGGCAAGTGAGACTGCCAGGGGCTGAATTGATTCTGTAGTTGCACCATTCATGAGGGCAGGCAGGTTTGCCAGATAGACATCGAAGAGCTCAAGGTAGATGATTGTTCCACCAAGACCTGCGATGAATCCGCCGACCACACCCCCGAAGAACGAGACGAACGGCAGACCATGCCCTTCAGTTCCCTGGGATTTGTATTCAGGGAACGTATCCCCGGTGATCGGGTCCTTGGCAACCTTACCTGAGGCTGCAGGGATACCCATGGCGAAGACATAGGTGGCATTCACCATCAGACAGGTGATGGCCATCATCAGTCCGCCACCCACAGCACCGCCGGCGATTGCGACGATGAAGTCTCCTGTTGCCTCATATGCCCATGCACCTCCGAAGAGTCCGGCAAGACCGGCACCGGCGGCAAGCATGGCTACACCAGTTGCAATACCGGGGGCCTGTCCCATGGCTGCAGGAGCACCGCCAACCGGCACGAAGTGAACGCCGAATCCGATGAGTGCTCCACCGATAATTATTCCGATAAGTGGGACGATAGAGAAACCAAGTGCGTATGTTGCAGCGATCGAGACGAGGAGAATAATAATTCCGACAACTGTTCCGGTCGGGTTGATCCCTTCCCCTCCGGATGCCTTGCCTCCGAGTGCACTCATGATGATGCCTCCTCAGAGGTGTAAGGCCCGTAGGTCCTGCGGCCCCACTTCTCAACCCAGCGGTCGATCAGCGTGAAGACCAGGATCAGGATGATACCGATGATGATTGCTCCCCATCCGTTCAGCAACTCCTCAAAGAGGATTGTACGCCAGAGTTCAAGGAACACAATCAGACCAAAACAGATCCCTGATGCAGGGCCGGCAAACTTCGTGGTGAACCAGCCGTTGTCAAGGGATGAACGCTGTCCTGCCTCAGCATACCGGACAATGTTTCCTGATGCGGAGATGGGAACACCTGCACCAAACTTCTGGTTCTGGTACTGACGTTCTTTTCCGTAAAAGGGGTTTCCGGTTGCAGAGCCTGCGGCACCGAGTGCAATACCCCATACCAGTCCGAGGAGGGGGAGAGCGAACGGATGGTGAAGTACTGATGCCATCAGGTAACACATCGCGACCGTACAAAAGATCGCGACGAACGCATGTGCCATCGTCACCGGTGTCAGTGACTTTATGATATCAATATACACCGGCTGCTGAAACTTTGCCAGACTTGCTATACGGCCGAGGTACCCGGAAGTACAGTATATACCCTGTACAAAAACCGCGATAACAGAACCGAGAATAATAGCAAGTGCCGGGTTGTAGTTAATCTGCATCAATGCCCAGGCAACTCCTGCCCCGATGACACACCATGCACCATATGCTGGTGGCTCACCGGAGACTGCCTTGTTAAAGATGCGGTGAATATAACCCATCTGCGGAGCGAGCTGAACCTGTGAATTCGGGTCACCCTGTGATCCGATATCAGATTCAGTATCTTCCGCAGCACCGGCAACTGTGGCAAGAGCTCCTGCCAATGCAGTAATACCAATGCCTAATACAATCTCTTCCATGTAAACCTATCTCCTGCGTAGCTCAAGATCAGACACAAGAGTGCTCGCGTTGCAATACCACACACATGGCATATCTAACCCGTTGTGGTAATTGATTTGTTCGGTAAGTAGTAAATTAAAGGTTTCGAAATTACGTTGATTTATATGGATATCCTCCGAAAAATCGTTAAATCGTAACTTTTTCAGCGGGATTACTCAGCCATTTCTTACCTAGCGCAAAAAATGTTGTTTTCAGGTCAAGAGATCTTGATGAAAATACAGGGAGAAAGTATTTGAGATGGTGATCCTGATCATGTGATATTTATAGTTGTTTGAACCGTTGAGGTGTCAATTCGGTGATTGTGCGCGGACAATTCGTTTATCGTCGATTCACTCGGGGTGATTTATTGTTCATGCACCCTGTTTTGCATATTTATGAAGAAGAGTAGACACTTTTCTGATATCTGATCCCTGTGTCCGTGCCTCCTGGAGATATGCCAGGTACCTGTTTTCCGTAGTCATCCTGGGAACCTGTCTGCAGATTTTTGCGTGAAGTAAGAGATCGAAGGCTCTTGCTTCAGTCAGGTGCACCGACCATCACTTATGAAATCCGGTTATTCATGCTGCATTACCCCATTTGGGTTTATATCTGATAAAATCGCGCAGTATTTGCACTATTGCACACATCTCCGGATTACAGATAATGACTCCTGAACCTGGAAATATATAAACATCGTTTTGACACATCCTGTACCTATAACATCCTGGTTGTGTACCTGGATGTATTCCGGGTGGATGAATATGGAGAAAGCCAGTTATCAGGGAATTCCGGGCATCCTGCGGCCATTCAAGGAGTATATTGAACAAAGAGTGCTTTCGGAAGGTTCCGAGATCGTTTTTTACGGGGTTCCGGGAACCTGCACTCCCTTTGTCGAATTACTCAGTTATGCTATCCGGTCAGTACCCTGCCGGTTCATTTTTGTCCCTTTGTTAGATGAAGAGAAAGCCCATGAATTAACATTTAAACCCGGTATTGGATTTCAGTCAACTGATCTCCGTCCCCCGACACACCCTGCAGTGCTGGTGATCATGGGCGGACTTGCGATGCCGGGTATACCGGTTGATGCAGGATCAGTCTGTAACCTCCTTAACCGCTGGAAAGGAACTGCAACAATAGGTGTCTGTTTCATGCATATGTTCAGAAAGGCCGGATGGCTTGACACCATGAGTTTCGATCTGCTCATTGATGCAGAAATTTCTGTCGAAACAGAAAAAAAGTAATTCTTTTGGCTATTATTAAGATCCCACAAGAAAACCCCCGGAATATCTTCACTATCTGCTTTGGCTAATCATCCAAAACTAGCTGGTGCTGATATCCACCCGGGTATTATTCATCCGGAGATCGGTGATAAAGGCGGTTTCATGAGCAATGGGAAAAAAACCCTGGATGAGATGCAATTGTGCAGATTACCAGGAAACTGATCTCGGACTTGAATCATAGCCAGTAACCCGGTTCATTTTCACAAAGATTTATTGCACTTATGAGCAATAATGTGGGTATGATAGTATGTGTGCCTTCACGCGGACCAACACTGGATTCACAAATGGATGACCGGTTTGGAAGAGCAGCGTTTTTCGTTTTTTTTGTTTCATAAATTTAATAATAAAAAATTAATGAAAACCCCAAACGAGGTGGTTACGGGAGAATATGTACCAATGCCGTAAAAATACATAATACAAGTTGTTCATAAA
>JAJRBL010000077.1 GCA_028679485.1 Methanospirillum sp.
ATCAAGCACCCGGATATGGAGGGGTGAGATAGACACTCATGGAAGACTGATCCAGAAAGTGGATTCAGATGATATGGGAAGAGATGTCTGAAGAGATGACCGCATCACAATAGCCACAGACCGCTTTTTTTCCCTGCATGACGAACCTGCTCGGGATCGGTTCGTTGGTATTGGAGATACAGCAGGGATTCGGGCACCTGAGAACCCCGATGAGGACCGGCGGGATGATCACCCCTTTCTTCTCCACGACCCGGTAGTTCCTGATGATGTTGATTGTCGCGTTCGGTGCAACCAGGGCTATCCGATCGACCTCGTCTGCCTTTAATTCCCGGTTTTCGATCTTAACCACGTCTTTCTTGGAGAGTGCTCCGCTCTCCACGTTTGTTGCAACGCTGACACATTCCTGGGTACTGCCGATTATCCCCAGGATACGCATTACGATGAGCGCCTCGCCTGCCTTGATATGGTCGATCACCGTCCCGTTCCTGATGGTGCTGATGACAAGGGTGCGTTTGTCCCCGTCCCCGTTCATCCCATCACCTCGGTAAGCATCGCCATCCTTACGGGAACACCATTTCGTGCCTGCTGGAAATACCTGGCACAGGGAAGTTTGTCTACCGCAGGATCGATCTCGTCAACCCTGGGGAGGGGATGGAGGACAGCCAGGTGGTCTTTCGCATCTGCAAGCAGCGAGGGAGTTATACGGTAACTTGAGGAGACATCGTAAAACTTGGCAGGGTCCGGGAATCGTTCACGCTGGAGACGGGTTACGTAGAGCACGTCCAGGTCCTTGATGATCTCCTCTACCGAGTCATGTTCGATGACCTCAGCCCCAAGTTCGCAGAGGTTATCCCTGATGGAATCTGGCAGCCCGAGCCCCTTCGGGGATATGGTATGAATACAGGCGTGGTAATGGGTAAGAGCATATGCCAGGGAATGGGTGGTTCTTCCGTACATAAGGTCTCCGAGGAGGCCGACATCGATGTGATCGAGAGGCATTGAATGTCTGATGGTATAGAGATCAATGAGGGTCTGCGACGGGTGCTGGCCTGCCCCGTCTCCCCCGTTCAGGATTGGGATGTCTGAAAATTCGCTTGCAAGCCGTGCAGCCCCGACCTTCGGGTGCCTTAGAACGATGGCATCAGCGTATCCGCTCACTACCCTGATGGTATCGGCAAGCGTCTCCCCTTTCGCCATCGAACTGACCTCTACTCCCCCAAGATTCATGCACGATCCACCGAGCCGGAGCATGGCAGATTCAAACGACATTCGTGTTCTGGTGCTTGGTTCAAAGAAGAGGAGACCGAGGATCTTTCCCTTGAGCGGTTCCCTCCCGGCATACTCGGCCATAATCGCCCCGGCCCTGGTAAGAAGGCGGTCGATCTGGTTTCTGTTCAGGTCATGGATGGATATGATATGATTCATAGATAATTTCACGGAGTTGTGGTTACTGTTTCTTCAGTTCACTCTGGATGGAACTCCTTATGCTCTCCAGTGCTTCACGTGACTTCTCCTTTATCCCGGGATCGGCGTCCTGCAGTCCTTTGGCGAGGATATCGAGAGACGGAGGGCCAATCCTGACAAGGGAATCAAAATCCTCCCTGGCAAAGAGGTAACTGATCTTATCGGTGGTATATTTCGGTTTCCAGTTGCTCTGGTCGAGAAGACGGGCGACCGCCTGCCTGACCTGGCGGTCTTTGTCATCAAGCGACTGGATAAGCATGAACTGCCCGGGTTCTCCTATCTTTGCTATCCCGTTGATGGCTGCCGTCCTGATGGTCCCGTCCCTGTCTTTGAGGGCAGTGATCAGCTGGTCAAGAACCGGAAGGCCGATATGCCCCAGGGAATCCACCGCAGCAGCCCTGACTCTGGTATCAGGATCATTCATCGCCTCGGTCAGCGGTTCAAGTGCCTCGCGTCCGAATTTGCCCAGTTGCCTGACCGCGGTAAGCCTGATCTCATGGTTTTCATCGTGAAGCGATTCGTAGATCAGGGATGCCGAGGCGGGATCCCTGAGCAGTCCCAGGATCTGAAGCAGCGGAACTTTCCTTGTATCCCCTTCAGGCAGTTCCTTTATCATTTTGGTTGCCGCAGAGAGGGTCTGCGGTCTGAACGAGGTAAAGATGGTTGCAGCCATTTCAGGTACTGACTGCTCATCAAGGACGGCATTGATCACCGGGTTTAGGATGACCTCTCCCTTGATGATAAATACCCGTTCCAGCATCCCCCGGAGGATCGGATCCTCTATCCTGAAGAGGTACTGCATATCCTCCCGCCCTGAAAGGGCAATCTCTGTTATCATCGACATGAGTACAATTCCGCGGTTGCTTCCCTCCTGTCCCTGCTCTTTTAAGGACTGCATCTCACTGAGGAGTTCGGGAAGGGCGGCACCCCCCATCTCTGCCAGGATTCTGCTGATGAGGGGAACCAGGCTCTCATCCTCCTGCATGAGTGCCATCAGGGCCGAAGCGGCCGGGCTTCCGATCCTGGTCAGGGCAAGGATGGCATACTGGAGAACCTGGTTATCATGGCTTTTCAGGAGCGGAAGGAGGGAGGGTATAGCAGGCTCCCCGATTGCCCCGAGAGCAGCCATTGCGTACGGTGCAAGGTTCGGTTCAGTCATCGCAGAGATGAGGGCAGGGATAGCATCAGGCCCGATCTTGATGAGGAAAGAGGTAATTACCAGTTTCCGGTCTTCATCGCTCTCTCTCCTGAGGAGATTCATGAGCGGGTCCATGGCATCTGTCCCGAACCTGGCAAGCAGGTCACCTGCTGCGAGGGCTTTCTTCTCGTCGTCACCCTGCACCACCCCGATAAGGTGGGGGATGACCATGCCTGGTGATGAACTGATGAGTTCGAAGATAAAATCGGTGTCCAGGTTATGGCCTGAGAATATCTGGAAGATAAACCCTCCCGGGTCCTGGACATAGCATTCCTGGAGCAGGGTCTTGATGGGATGTGCGAGATCGGGTGTTGCCGCCGGAAATGCCTCGAGAAGGTAGGGTGCTGCCCTGGAACCGGTCTCCCTGACGAGCATCATGGCTTCTTCGTGCCCTTCCTTGGTCGTCGCCATGGCAGGAATCAGGTACAGCAGGGCATCAGTACCGGCTTTTCGTAGTATGTCCAGGATCATCTCCTGGTCGCCGCCCATGGGATCTCCCAGGGCATCGACAAGGTGCGGGACCGCTGCATCCCCGTTCCGGACCAGTGCCATCCGGGCAAGTTCCACGGCTTCTTCATTGCCAGATCCCAGTACCTGGACAAGGCGGGGGATTGCCATCTCCCCGATCTCGACAAGGTTTTCAAGGGCAGTCTCCCTGACTGACTGATCAGGATGGTAGAGTGCCACGGTCAGCGGTTCCACTGCCCGCACCGGATCGATCTTCCGAATAATATTGATAGCAAATAGTGCCGTTTTCCCGCTTTCACGTTCTGATGCCTCTTCCAGGAATGGGAATGCAATCCGTCCCATCGAGAGGAATACCTCTTCAAGGGAGGAGGTTTTTTCCTGCTCCTTTACCGAAGAGAGCAGGTAGGGGATGGTAATCGCGCCCATCCGGGGGAGGATCTGGATAACTGCCCGGGGAATCTCCCCCTGCCCGGTTGCCAGGGCTTGAATGAGATGGGGAATGGCTGGTTCTCCTATCCTTATGATGACAGATATCAGCGGTTCCCGGTCCTGTTCCTTGTGGAACGGGATCTCCTGGATGAGATGGGGGACGATCGGTTCTCCTATCCTGATAAGGGCATTCTCAGATACCTGCCTGACATCGGGATCCGGTTCATAGAGACCTGATATAAGGGGTACAATCGCCGATTCCCCGAACTCAAGAAAGGCTTTCTGTGCCATTGAGGAGGTGACCGGATTTGGATCCTTA
>JAJRBL010000078.1 GCA_028679485.1 Methanospirillum sp.
AAAAATTATAATCAAACTAATAGATCATCAAAATAGATATTTATATACAGCATAATTAATTCATTAAAATTAATTCATGGGGTATATCGTTTCAGGCTGAACCTGGTGCCGCATATCTTGATTATTTATGGTGAGAAATGCGCTATTGCCCGGAATATAAGGATCCCCCATAATTCAACGAATTCAGAGCGTGAGATCCTACCCTATCAAGCGGTTGATATATAATGAGGGATATACCAGTTACGTGCAGGTTTACCTGCATTTTCCTCGGAGGGCGGAATCATCCATGAGGCATGAACTCGGGAAGGCCCCATGGTACGGGAGATTCTGCCCTATACCATCTAACAAGATGCTCGAATGCCTAACATTTGAGCATTACATCATGCATGTTGCATAGATATAATTTTATCGCTTTTATGACACCTGATTTGTTGAAAAATAGTGAATTCATTCGCTGAAAGGTAAACTTTAGTGCTGAATTATAAGGAAAGTAAATTAAAAATTACAGGTTGTCTTCGCGAACAGGAAATTTCGGGCACATCCTACATTACCAGGAATATTAACACATTCTGATTACATCAGGGCTGGTGCATAGACCCTGATCCCAGGGTGCCGCATTTCCTGATTATTTATAGTGATGAAAGAGGGGATCAGGGTATCGGGATGATGAACTCCCAGGAATGTTAATACCTTTATTTGACCAAGATGGAAGAATGACCATGGCTTCAGAGGCCATGGTGATCGGTACGGTGTGACTCCCGGGAATATCCTTTCAGGATATTTACAAATTTATTCAGGATGCCCCCGGAGCGGAACAGATTTATCATTATACCCTTTCCAATACAGGATGGATGAGCATGGACGAGGAGAAACTTCATTCAATATTCATACAGGAGGAAGTCACCACCGAGCTTTCCTGTCGTAAAGCATTCGAAATTTCAGATAAATACGGCATCACAAAGGCGGAGATCGCACAATACTGTGCTGAAAAAGCTATCAAGATTCGCGGGTGCCAGTTAGGCTGTTTTCCATGAACAGGTTCCTCTCCGTCATCCTGACCGAAGAAGCAGTCCGGATTGTCAGGCAGATAGCACTACCCCTGCCTGTTGAGAGAATACCTCTTTCAGATGCGATAGGAAGGGTAACTGCCCGGGACGTATCTTCAGATGTCGATATTCCCGGATTTTCCCGTTCCACCGTGGACGGATATGCAGTCCGTTCACCTGACACGACCGGCGCAGGGGAGTCAATCCCATCGATACTGAAGTTAACGGGCAGAATTTCGATGGGAGAAACAGATGATAAACCGCTGGAGCCGGGAACCTGCATGTACATTCCCACGGGGGCATCTCTCCCTCAGGGTGCAGATGCTGTGGTAATGGTCGAATACTGCGAAGAACCCGGCGATCAGGTCCTGATTCACCGGCCGGTATCCCCGGGGGAGAATATCATCTCCCGTGGTGAGGACTTTGGATCTGGGCAGGTAGCTGTATATACAGGAACACGGATCTCATCACGGGTTGCCGGTGTCCTGGCTGCCTGCGGATTGGACACGGTACCGGTCTCAGTCCGTCCACGTATCGGGATCATTTCAACAGGCGACGAACTGGTCCCGATCCAGGGCATACCTGAACCAGGTCAGATCAGGGATATCAACTCCTGGCTTTGTGCAGGATTTGTTACAGAACAGGGGGGAATTCCGGTCATGTACGGCATTATCAGGGATGAACGCGAATCGCTTGCCCAGGCCTTTGATGCAGCCCTTGAGTCCTGTGACACGGTTCTCATCTCGGGGGGAAGTTCGAAAGGAGAGAGGGACATGTGTGCAGAGATCATCAGTTCACGTGGTGAAGTTCACGTCCACGGAATCGCGATTTCACCGGGAAAGCCGACAATAATCGGTATCTCTCATGGAAAACCGGTAATCGGACTTCCAGGTCATCCTTCTTCAGCATACGTGATACTCCTTGTCCTGGTAAGAGAACTGGTCAAGAGAATGACCGGACAGAACCTCCGTGATACACCCATCTTTGCACGACTGAAAACCCCGCTGAAATCGGTACAGGGACGGGAGGATTACGTCAGGGCTGTTCTCGAAGGGGACTATGTGATACCGGTGCTGGGTAAATCCGGGCTTACCAATACGCTTCTTCACAGTGACGGCATTATACGAATTCCGGGACAGGTGGAGGGCTATGAAGCAGGAGACAAGGTTGAGGTTATCCTATGGTGAAAGAAGAGCAGAAATCCATGCGATATTTCAGGCTGACATCGTTACCTGACGCATTGAAACAACTTCAGGAACGGTTTACCTTCTCGACCCGTGTTACCCGGATTCCGGTACAGGACTCTTTCGGAAAGATAACAGCAGAAGCGATAATTTCGCCATTGTCTGTACCTGGTGCCCATCTCTCGGCCATGGACGGTATTGCAGTAAAAAGCATCGAGACCATCGGGGCTACCGAACAGAAACCGGTTACCCTGACCGGGGTAGCCAGGGTCAATACCGGGAATATCATTCCAGACGGATACGATGCAGTTATCATGATCGAGGATGTGGTGGAAGAGAACGGTACCTACCAGATCCGTTCGTCAGCCCATCCCTGGCAGCATATCCGGCCGATCGGCGAGGATATTGTTGTGACCGAGATGATCATCCCCCGCCTCTCACGGATTCGTGCGGTTGATATCGGGGCGATGACGAGTTACGGGATCTCAGAAGTGCCGGTTCTTGACCTGAAAGTTGCCCTCATCCCGACCGGCAGCGAGATCGTCCCGGTGGGATCCATCCCCCGTCCCGGACAGGTGATCGAGAGTAACATGCATATGGCATCAGCCTTTATCACCGCTGCCGGGGCCACGGTAACCCATTACCCGATCGTCCCCGATGATCCTGACCTGATTCGAACCGTGATCGAACGTGCAACAGAGGATCATGATATCATTATCGTATCTGCAGGCTCCTCCAAGGGAACAAAGGACTACACCGCACCGGTAATAAGCGATCTCGGGACGGTTTTTGTCCATGGGGTCGCAATAAAACCTGCAAAACCGGTAATCCTCGGTGAAATCAGGAATAAACCGGTTATCGGCATGCCAGGATACCCGATTGCCTGCTACACCATCCTCCGGGAGATCATCCAGCCTCTCCTCGGGTGGTACGGGTTTACCCTGCCTGAACCAGAGGGTATCCAGGCCAGAATCACCAGTGCGGTACAGTCCTCGATCGGTACTGACGAGTTTGTTCTTGCCACGGTCGGGAAGATCAGGGATACCTGGGTTACGGTACCCCTCTCCCGGGGTTCCGGTGTCCAGATGAGTATGGTCCGATCGAATGCATTCCTGAAGATACCCGCCGACCTCGAGGGGCTTGAAGCAGGTTCCATTACCGATGCATACCTGACAGTAGAGAGAAGTGCTGTGGAAGGGGTCATACTCGTGACCGGCAGTCACGACCCGGTTATCGATCACCTCGCCAACCTGGTCCGGGACGAGGGAATACTCATTGCATCCTCGCATGTGGGAAGCATGGGTGGCCTTCTGGCATTGAAACGGGGAGACTGTCATATGGCACCCATGCACCTGCTTGGCGAGGATGGCGAGTATAACATCCCGTATCTGCAGAAATACTTCCCTGAGGAGGAACTGGTCCTGATTTGTGTAGCTGAACGTGAACAGGGCATCGTCTCCCGGGAGGGTCTTGGATTCGAGGCCATCACGACTCACCGGTATATCAATCGTCAGCGGGGATCGGGAACCCGGATGCTCCTGGATCA
>JAJRBL010000079.1 GCA_028679485.1 Methanospirillum sp.
ATCTATTTTGATGATCTATTAGTTTGATTATAATTTTTAACAAATTCATTTTATTAATTAAATCAAAGAACCCAAATTGTTTTTTTCACTAATTTTAATCAAAAATTCATCTCATAACAGATTCGATTAAATAATAATATGTGAAACTTTAAGTACCGTACTGTGACAGGGGAGATCCTGATCCGCACTCAGGAATCAGGATTGAAGCGGGAGGACCCCCCGAGATGTATCCCGGACCACCTGCATAGTATTCGTATCAATCCGAGGAAAATAATGAGCGTGATTACGGTCAACCTGATATCAGGGCGCACCATCCAGCAGGGAGTATCCATGGAGGGTGGCAAGGAGAAGGATAAGTACCGCCTTGCCTGTGGTATTATTGAGATTGATGAGGCTGATTTCAAGCGGCTTGGCATCATGAAGAATACCAATGTCAAAGTGACCAGCGAATTTGGAGATGTCGTGGTCAAAGCGATCGGAGCAACCCAGGGACCCCACCCGGGTATTGCCTTTATTCCCATGGGTCCGTGGGCAAATAAAGTCACCAGCACCGAGACCTACTCCACGGGAATGCCCACCTTCAAGGGTGTTCCGGTCACCATTGAAGCAGCACCAGGTGAAAAGGTCATGAACTCGGTCGAACTCGTCCGTGCGTACTGTTTTGGTGATAACTGATGACAAAAACGGTTACTGATGTAATCTGTCCCTTCTGCGGAACGCTCTGCGACGATCTTGCCATTACCACCGATGATGAAGGGAAGAAGATCCTGAACGTGGATAACGCCTGTGCAATCGGAGCCGAAAAGTTCCTTCACTCGTCTAACCATGCACACCGGGTAACCCGGCCCAGGAAGATGCAGGAAGACGGCACGTACAAGGAGATCACCTATGCAGAGGCGATCGAGCACACCGCCCAGCTCCTGGCCAAAGCCAAAAAACCTCTCATGTACGGCTGGTCGTCCACCTCCTGCGAGGCACAGAGTGTCGGTCACGAGATCGCCGAGATATGTGGTGCAACCGTGGATAACACCGCGGCAGTCTGCCATGGAACCACCCTGATTGCCCTTCAGAATGTCGGGATCCCGAGCTGTACCCTTGGTGAGGTCAAGAACCGTGCAGACCGGGTCATCTTTTGGGGATGCAATCCAGCACATGCCCATCCCAGGCACATGTCCCGGTATTCCATCTTTCCCCGTGGATATTTCACCGGGAAGGGTGCAAAGCAGCGGAAGATCATCGTGGTAGATCCCCGGCCGACAGATACCTCCAGCCTGGCCGATGTTTACCTCCAGGTGGAGCAGGGGTACGACTACGAACTGCTCCAGGCCCTTCGTGCTGCAGTCAGGGGAGAACCCCTCATGGGCGATGTCATCGCCGGTGTTCCGAAAGAAAAGGTCTATGAAGCAGTTGAATTCCTGAAATCCGGGCGGTTTGGTGTCATCTTCTTCGGCATGGGTGTCACCCAGTCGCTCGGCAAGGACCACAACATCGATGCAGCAATCAGCCTGACCAAGGATCTCAACGGATACACCAAGTTTTCCATCATAGCCATGCGTGGACACTATAACGTCACCGGCTCAGGTCAGGTTCTCGGCTGGCAGTTCGGTTTCCCCTATTCGGTAGATCTCTCGCGGGGATTTGCCAGGTATAACCCGGGAGAGACCGGGACCATCGAGATGCTTAAACGCCAGGAGGCAGATGCGGTATTTGTCCTTGGCAGTGACCCGGGTGCCCACTTCCCGATGCGATGTGTAAAGGAGATTTCACGGCTTCCTTCGGTTGCAATCGACCCCCATATCACCCCTACCACCGATATCTGCGATGTCCATGTCCCGGTGGCCTTTGTCGGTGTTGAAGTCGGCGGGAACTGTTATCGTATGGATAATGTTCCCATTGAAGCCCGAAAAGTCGTGGAACCTCCGGAAGGCATGATGAGTGACCAGGAGTTCCTGTCTGCGGTTTTGAAACGGGTGAAGGAGATCAAGGCAAACTGAGAGGGACCACCATGAATGAATTTATTATAAAAAATGGTATCGTTTACGATCCGAAGACCGGTGTAAAGGGCGAAGTCAGGGATATCTGTATCAGGGACGGAAAGATCACCGACAAGGTATCCTTGAAAGCAGTCACCATTGATGCGAAAGGGAAGACGGTCATGGCCGGTGCTGTCGAGATCCATGCACATGTTGCAGGTCCGAAGGTGAACGAAGGCAGAAATTTCCGGCCTGAAGACAAACTCTTCACGTACAAGGCCGGCGGTAAAAATACCCGTATGTCTGGTGGTTTCTCCATCCCGACCACGTTCAAGACCGGGTATGAATATGCCAAAATGGGCTACACCACGGTCATGGAAGCTGCGATGCCTCCCCTGTATGCCCGTCACGTTCACGAGGAGATCAAGGATACTCCGATCATTGACGAGGGAGCATTCCCGGTATTCGGAAACAACTGGTTTGTCTTTGAGTACATCAAGGAGAACGAGATGGATAATGTCATGGCCTATATCTCCTGGCTCCTCAAGACAACCAGGGGATATGCCATCAAGATCGTCAATCCGGGAGGTTCGGAGGCATGGGGATGGGGTGAGAACTGTACTACTATCCACGATCCGGTCCCGTACTTCGACATCACCCCGGCAGAGATTATGACCGGGCTTCTTGTCGCGAATGAAAAGATGGGTCTCCCCCATTCTATCCATGTGCACACCAACAACCTGGGGAACCCGGGAAATTACGAGACCACCCTCGATACCTTCAGGCTCACCCAGGGGGTAAAGCCGAACAACAAGTTTGGTCGTGAACAGGTTCTCCATCATACCCATGTCCAGTTCCACTCCTACGGCGGAGACAGCTGGGGAACCTTCGAATCCAAGGCCAGGGAGATCATGGACTATGTCAATGCAAACAAGAACATGACCATCGATCTCGGATGTGTGACTCTCGACGAGACCACGACCATGACCGCGGACGGCCCGTTCGAACACCACCTGACCACCCTCAACCACCTGAAATGGGCGAACGTGGATGTCGAGCTCGAGACCAGTTCAGGTATCGTCCCGTACATCTATGACCCGAACATCAAGGTCTGTGCAATCCAGTGGGCAATCGGTCTGGAACTGGCACTCTTTGCAAAGGATCCGATGCGTACCTTCGTGACCACCGATCATCCGAATGCCGGCCCGTTCACGAGGTACCCACGTATCTTCAAATGGCTGATGTCTGACAAGTCGAGGCAGGAGATGCTGAAAGGGTTCAAGCACTCAGACAAGGTCATCGCAGCAACCAACCTGGCATCGCTCGATCGCGAGATCTCGATGTATGAACTTGCCCAGATGACCCGTGCAGGCCCGGCAAAGTCACTCGGTCTTGGCGACCGGTTTGGTGGGCTTGACAAGGGCATGGAAGCCGATGTGGCCATCTTTGATATCCAGGAAGATAAGATCACCGATCCCGAGCAGATTGAGAAGGCGTTTAGTTCGGCAGAGTATGTCTTCAAGTCCGGTACCCTGGTCGTAAACCATGGCGAGATCGTCAGCAACGGCAACAAGCGTACCCTCTGGGTCGATGCAAAAGTCCCGTCCAATGCACAGCTGGAGCGTGATGTGCAGATGAAGTTCCTGAAATATTACAGTGTGAACCTGAACAACTACGAAGTATCTGATCATTACGTTCCAAACCCTTACGTGATCGAGGTAGACACCGCCTGAGGGGGAAGAGAAGATGGACAGCATAAAACTTACCCCAACCAAGGTTCCTGAACTCTACCTTGAGGCCGAGACTATCAGCCCGGATTCGTTCGCAGGAAAGAGCAACCAGCAGATAGGCGATCTCCCTGTGTACATGGGAAACCAGACCTATACTCTTGGCGAGTTCTTCACTATCGAAGGAAAGGCAGGTGCCACTGCTGAAGACACCCGGATTGTCATTGCCGGCGATGCCAGCAGGGTGAAATACATCGGTATGAAGATGACTGCCGGAGGGATAGATGTCCAGGGCAACGCCGATATGTACGTCGGTGGCTGGATGGCCGGCGGGAAGATCCTGGTCAAAGGAAACGTCGATTCCTTCGCCGGTATCGCCATGACCGGGGGAGAACTCATCATCGAAGGCAATGCCAAGAACTACATCGGTGCAGCCTACCGGGGTGACTGGCGGGGAATGCAGGGTGGCGCGATCATCGTCAGGGGCAATGTGGGATCTGATGTCGGCTCCAACATCAACGGAGGAACCATCGAGATCGGCGGGGATGCAGATGTCCACCTTGGCACCCATGCAGACGGGGGCAGGATCATCGTCAAGGGCACTGCAAAAGGCAGAGTCGGCGGACAGATGGTCAAGGGCGAGATATATCTCGGCAGTATCGGGAGGATGATGCCCTCGTACAGGTACGACCACGATGAAGAGATCGAGCTTGGTGGAAAAAAGACGGCCTTTTCAGTCTACTACGGTGATCTTGGTGAACGTCATGGCAAGAAGAAGGGCGAGGTTATCTATGGAAAGATCTATGTCGCGTCCAAACCCGGAGAGGCATCACCAGAAAAGGAAGTGATCCGGATCTCCCATGCACAACTGAGCGCCAAACAGGAAGCCCAGCTGGCCGAGGTATACAAATCCATGAATGACCCGAGTATCCAGGATGTTAAAAAGTATATCCACGACACCTTCGGAATCGATCTGAAACCCATGCAGATCTCCCGTCTCATGAATTCACTGAGGAGATAGTCCGCAAGGCAGTCCCGGGATATTATCCCCATAGTTCTCTTTCAACGTCTGGACATTTTCAATCAACAAAGAGCAGGTACACATATCAGGTTTATCGGACCTTTGGATGATAATCCATGGGAGATCAATA
>JAJRBL010000080.1 GCA_028679485.1 Methanospirillum sp.
AGATATCGTCTCCATATTAACCCCGGTATATGCGATAATCATTTTTTTTAGCCTTGATATCCCCCCTAATATCATCCTGCAGATATTATTTGCCGCTACCCTGACAATCCTTCTCTGGAGGCTTGAAGGACGTTATGGCAATACGATATCAATTCAACATGCTTAACATTGACGGGGATAAGGTACGTATAAACAGATGCGACACCAGCCTTTCATATCACCAATTATTGCTGATCTCGTTTATCAGGCGGTAACGGGTGTTTCCGGATTACAGTTTACGGAGATTGTTCCCTGCCCGGTCTGTTCGGGTATGCCGGTCAGCCATGACATGAAACGACGGCGTTTTTCAACCGTTTTCGGTCCAGGCGGAGAGGAACATATCTACGTATACGTGAAACGGTTCCACTGCCGCGAATGTGGGCAGCTCTGTTATGCTCCCGCTCCTTTTTATTCCAGGAGCAGGTTTGGAACGCCGATAGTGGATCTCTGCCTGACGCTTACCCGTAACCATACCTTCTCCTCTGCCGCGTCCCTCATGAACCGGATGGGTATTGTCATCGATCGCGGCACCGTCCGCAGGACTGTTCAGTCATACCATCATGACGTGGATTCAACAGATATCCTGGGATTACAGATGCCGCAGTCAGTACTGACCCTCTCAACCCTCGTCACGACTGCCGATCCTTCCGTTCCGTTGAGTGGAAGGGAAGTGTTAATTGCCTGTGGGCTGGATCCGGCCCATCAGTGGTAACCGGGAGACAGGATCGATCCCGGATCGATTACACAACTATTATTGGTCTGTCAGATGAGCTCTATTCGAGGATCCATAATGGAACTGAACGGTGTACCTATTGATAACACATTTGCTGAAGGCTTCCCGATATGGATATCACGGGTCATAATAACCGCGGTTAATCGTGAATGGGCACTGACTGCAGCAACTGAAGCGACCGGTTTTGCAACTTCTGCAATCGGTTGTCCGTGTGAAGCAGGGATTGAAGGATATGTAAGTGCTGATGAGACTCCTGACGGCCGTCCCGGTGTCTCGATCCTTATCTGTGCATCAAAGAAGAAAGTCCCGGAACAGGTAATGGAACGGATTGCCGAGTGTATTCTTACTGCCGCAACCACCTCTGTCTTCAATGGAATGCCTGATGCTGAGGAGAAATTTGATATCAAGATACATTTCTTCGGCGATAAGTTCGAGTCAAAGGTGGAGATCGGCGGACGGCAGTGCTGGAAGATCCCGATAATGGAGGGTGATTATATCGGTGAGGAAGTATTTGGCATGAAAAAAGGGGTTGCCGGAGGCAATTTCTTTGTCATGGCAGATAACCAGATGACAGCCCTCATGGGAGCCAAGGCCGCAGCAGATGCAATTTTAGAGGTAAAAGGAACCATTACCAGTTTTGCCGGGGGTATTGTTGCTTCCGGTTCCAAGGTAGGGGCTAAGAATTACAAGTTCCCGATCCCCGCAACCACCAACGAGCAGTACTGTCCGAGCATCCGTGAAAAGGTTCCAGATACGAAGGTTCCTGAAGGAGTCAAGTCCATATATGAACTCGTCATAAACGGTGTCGATGAGGAATCCGTGAAAAAGGCAATGGCAGCAGGTATCAAGGCCGCAGTGAAGGTTCCCGGGGTATCCTTTATCAGTGCAGGGAATTACGAGGGAAAACTCGGGCCCTACCAGTTCAAACTGGCAGAACTCTTTTAATCCTTTTTTGAATCGATTTGTTCTGCAGGGTATCCCTTTTTATACCTGCAAAATGGAGCGCGGACATACAGGAGATCTCGAAGATATACCTACGAATCATGCCCCTGTGGAGGCCTGGTAACTCGCTGGTTTTTTTGGGTTTTGATTTTTTATCGGTACATTTGATAATTCCTGGTGATTGTCCGGGAAATGCTCCCCAATTATGAACCGGTGAAGTAATGGGATGAGAGCGCGATATCTTGTTGGGGTTCGGTGTGGCATGAAAGCGACCAAGGCTTCAGTCTGGGACTTATATAACGGGGCGAAACAGTATAAAGTGCCCCTTTTTCAGCGTCCGTATGTCTGGTCACGGCAGCAGTGGGAACAGTTATGGTCAGATATCAGTGAGCAGTATGCCCTTCGTACCGATCCGGATCAAAGGCATCCTGCACGTTTTCTAGGTTCTGTGGTTGTTGTCAGGGAGTATGAAAAGAATCTTGATAAATACACGATAATCGACGGGCAACAGCGCATTACCACAATAAGTGTATTACTCGCAGTCATCCGTGCTTTTGCGCGTGAACGTGGTCTTTCAGAATTATATACTCAAATCACTGATTTTTTAAAAAATTCTCCCAAAAGTGGTGAAAGCCGGTACGCGGTAATTCCAACAAGGGTTGACAAAAATGCCCTGTACCATATTTTTGATGAAAATTATGCGTTCGACCAGGATTCAAGGATCGTCGAAGCCTTTGATTTTTTTTGGTACAATCTTGACCGGGCACCTGACATGGATCTGAATATCCTCCAGCAGGTTATTACGGAAGATCTCTGCGTCGTATATATCGAACTCGATGAGGGGGAAAACCCGAATCAGGTCTTCGAGGCACTCAATTACCGGGGAGTCCCCCTGGAGGAGTCGGATCTAATCAGGAACTTTTTCTTTGCCCACCTTGAAACCCCGGAGATCGCCGAGGCTCAGTACGATCAGTTCTGGAAGCCGATGGAAGAGCGTCTCTTTAACCGACAGGAGATAATCTCGCAATTTCTCCGGGATTTTTGCATGAAATCCGGGAATATTATCCGGACCGGAGAATTATTCGAAGGAATACGAAGACGCTATCAGGATGCCCCGCCTGATGAGGTACGACTACTGCTTCGTGATATCAGCCGGTCATCCGTGTATTATCGTAAGATAATACACTCAGAATCCGCACCGGAGAAGAATCACCTGGCAGAGGAGATAGATGGTTCTCTCTCCCGAATCAGGAGTATCAGCAAAAACTCGGCTGCTCCGTTTCTCCTCCGGCTCTTTGCCGCCCATGACCCTCTTCATAATCCCGGGGCTCCTTTGTCAGACGAGCAATTATTGCCGGTGATTCAATGTATTGAGAGTTACCTCGTCAGACGAATGGTCTGTGGCAGACCTGATGCCGTATACGAGGAGGTTTTTTCTCTACTCTGTCGCGCTGCGGCAGGGGGGGATGGTTATCTTACCGCCGGTGAAACCGGTGTTGTCATCGCATCACTCCAGTCCCCGTACGATATGCCTGAGGATGAAGAGTTCGAGGACCATCTCAGGAACAGCGACCTGTTCCGGCCAGGTGCAGAGAATGTTCTTGCCTATATCATCCTTGGGAGGCTGAACGATTTTTTTTCCAGCCAGTCGCGGGGGACTACTCCTGCTGATGCATATAATCTCTTCGAGGATGAACCGAGTACCCTGATGATCGACCATATTATGCCGGAAACGCTCTCCGACTGGTGGATCACGCACCTCGGTCAGGACTGGTCTTCAGTTCATCCGGATTATCTTCACCGGCTGGGCAATCTCACTCTGACACAGGAAAATCCTGCTATTAAAAACGCCGATTTCGATACGAAAAAAGGATGGTACGCGATAGATAATCTCCAGATGAATCACTCCATGAAAAACCTGAAGTTCTGGAGAAGATTCCAGATAGATCAGCGTTCCCGGGTTCTTGCCGCATTTTGCCTGAAGATCTGGGGCCGGGGCGAGGCTGTGAGGGAGGAATCCCCGGAGATCATATCAGTTCAGTCTACCTGCATGCGTCAGGGTGAGATCCCGAAACAAATCCGCCCGCAGGCACTCGCTATCGCAGGAAGTACATTCCCGGTGAAGTACTGGTACCAGGTCCTCGAAACCACGGTGCGTGTCATCTTTGAGAGAGAACCGCAAAAGTTCGAACGGATCATCAGGGAATACCCGGGATTTTTTTCAACCGACCGGGACCGGTACAAGTCTGTCGTCGGTCCATATTCTTTTAAATCGCGGTTTGGAAGATACCAGATCCGCGATCTCTGCCTGAATCTTGTCCGTCTTGTCGGATGGAACGAGGAGATCTGGTGCCTTACCTGTGAATAATGGTTCTTCGGAATCGATTCCCGAACCCTTATAGGGATTGATGTACTAATTTTGTTGACGAAAATTTCGCCAACAAAGATCCCGATAGTGATGGCGAATACCGGGAGATACTTGTGATATCAGAAATTCCAGAACCCTATTCCATCAGATACCCCTGGATCTGTGCGGTTTCCGATGAAACAGGGAGCAGGGTAGAACTGATCGAATGTTTTGACTGCACCGGAGGGGCGATGTGGGTGAAGAAACATTATGCACAGTCCCCCCTGGTTTCAGATGTCAGGACGGTCGGATCCACGAACCGGTATATCCTGAAGACCGGGGATGCTGACCTGGCACTAGCAGGATCCCGGTTCCCTGCAGGGATCTCAGGGGTCAGAGTCTCGGACCATGAGATCCAGATCTCGTACCTCGGCATGGGGGGCGGAGGCGTGGGTGCCACCATC
>JAJRBL010000012.1 GCA_028679485.1 Methanospirillum sp.
ACGGAGATTCCCGGTTCGTGGGAAAAGGCGTGAGAAAAGCGGTTATGGCGGTTAATACTGAGATTCGGAAGAGCCTGACCGGCCTTGATGCAGATAACCAGGAGTATATAGACAAATGCCTGATCGAACTTGACGGAACCCCGAACAAAGGAAGACTTGGTGCAAATGCAACCCTGGCCGTATCAATGGCTGTCACCCGTGCTGCTGCAATAGTAAAAGGAGTTCCGCTCTATGTTCACCTGTCAAAAGGACCGTATTCCCTTCCGGTTCCGTTCATGAATATCCTCAACGGGGGCGCCCATGCAAACTGGCAGGGAGCAGATTTCCAGGAGTACATGATTGCACCGGCCGGAGCACCTGACTTTCCTGAAGCGGTCAGGTGGGGATGTGAAGTCTACCAGTCCCTGAAGGGAATTCTCAAAAAGAAAGGACTTTCAACCGGGGTCGGCGACGAGGGGGGGTTTGCCCCTGCAGTACCTTCGAACCGTGCTCCCCTTGAACTGATCGTCGGGGCTATTGAATCTGCCGGGTATCGGCCGGGCAAAGATATCTCCCTTGCCATGGATCCTGCATCAAGCGAGTTCTTTTCAGAGGGATCATACACCCTGAAAAGCGAGGGCCGTTCCCTGTCGTCAGAGGAGATGATCGGGTACTATGCCGACCTGACAGACTCATTCCCGGTCATCTCTATTGAAGACGGACTGGCAGAAGATGACTGGTCCGGCTGGGTCAGGATGACCCGGGAACTGGGCAGAAAGATACAACTTGTCGGTGACGATCTCTTCGTGACCAACACCTCCCGGATATCACGGGGAATCTCAGAACAAGCAGCCAATGCAGTCCTTATCAAGCTCAACCAGATCGGGACGGTGTCTGAAACCATTGAGGCGGTTGCCATGGCGAAAAAAGCTGGCTGGAACTCGATGATATCACACCGGAGTGGTGAAACTGTCGACTCGTTTATCGCAGATCTTTCGGTGAGCCTTTGTACCGGCCAGATTAAAACCGGGGCTCCCTGCCGGGGAGAACGGGTCGAGAAGTATAACCAGCTGATCAGGATCAGCGAGGCACTCGGATCACAAGCCGTCTATGCAGGGAAAAAAGGAAGATAATCTGATCTTTTACTCACCTGTTCAGATCGCTATAAAAGATATACCTCCTCTGTGGAAAGGAGAACGGATAATAGAAAAGCAGACAACCGGAAAGACTGTCCCGCTGGTCAAGGTACCGGATGGAAGATCCACCCGTGAGAAGATATTCGATACAACAATATCAGTTTCGCGGTCAGCCCAGTTGTTTTCTGTGTTCAATGATCATCGAATCAGGCATCCCGGTTATCTCTATCCCATCCGGAGACGTTTTGAGTATCATTCCTGCCATCTCTTCAGAACCACAGAGGAGATGCTGTTCGGGATGGGTTCCCCGCTGTATTGAACAGTTCAGTTCAATGTTATCACCGGCTGATACCACCATTCTGAGCCTTCTGCTTCCCGGGTGATCTTTCGGAAGAACCACGAGGGGAGCATGGAACTTCCTGACAAGTTCCAGGAGGATAACTGCCTGTCTGGGATCTCCTCCTTCCGGGGCAGATACGGCGACAAGATCGCCGGTATCAAGAAACTGGCAGTATTCCTCTGTCTGTGTCTCGATAAAAAGAGTGAACGGAGAAAGAACTTTTCCCACAAGAAGAAACGAATCCCTCCCTCTTATGCAGAGATGATCATCGCAGAGAGGAATATTCATGCAACTTCGATGCAGTTGTCAGATCCGCAGGTAGGGCAGCGTATGTTCTTTCCAATACCCTTGAAACTGCTTTCACAGTCCTTGCACTTGTAATTCTTCGTGTTAATCCGTTCTTCAAGTTCGATATCAACAGGGCCGCCAACTGTACACATATCTGATCACCGTATTGTTAGTTTTACGTCAGGATGGATAAAGAAGATCCTGGATGCCTGATAATATAATCGGGAATTATAATTCCACCCGGGTAATTACCCCATGAACCTTGTGTGACGGAAGGCGGTAATATTGGACAAATGACGGGCATAAACGTTTAATCGCATTGAATATCTTCCAGATAATATTTCGGGTTACGATCTCTTCCATCCCATAAAAAATGGTCTTTTCCTGTATCCCTGCATCACGGATAATCCGCATGAGGTCAATTATCTGCATGTATCCGTACGATATCGAGAGATGGGAAAGGCCAGGTACCAGTTCCTTGTCCAAATGCCAGGTAAATCCATAGGGTTTTTCCGTGATTCCAAGGGAGATGATGATATTCTCTTCATAAATTATCTCGTTGTTAAACATGGTTCGCGATATATACGCCGGGATCTCATCGAGTGACCTGGCAAAAAAGACTGCAGTTCCCCGGAGCCGTCTGCCTGTAGTGTAAGCCCTGATATATCTCTTGATGAACTGGTCATGTTTCATCGGTTTCATGGCCCGGTAGAGGGCTTTCTGTCCGCTGGTGTATATAATGATGACCGAGAAGGGTATAGCCGCGATAATAAGCGAGAGATATCCTCCATGGGGGATCTTCGAGACGGTTGAAAGGAAATACATTATATCAACCAGGGTTACCAGAATTGCCAGACCCATGTAGAAATATCTCCGCTTCTGGAAGAATATGGCGATCATGAAGGAACCGGTGATCGACATGGTACCGGTTACTGCAAGGCCGTAGGCATTGGCGAGACGTTCCGAGTACTGGAATATCAACAGGACGGCGATAACCGCGAAACAAAGCATCCAGTTAACCGAGTTGATATAAATCTGGGTCCGGAGTTCATCAGACGTATAATCAACAGGCAGCATAGGAATCAGGTGGGTAGTAAGTGACTGGTATATTATTGAAAAGATGCCACTGATAACCGCCTGGGATGCAATAACCGTCGCTCCTATCATGACGATAAGGAATGGGATGTATAATATCTGGGATTCGGAAAAGATCATCTCAAACAGGGGATATACTGCATCGGTATGCCTGAGCAGAAAGGCAGCCTGGCCGAGATACGAAAACAGAACTGCGACAAAGACAAAGCCCCATGCGTACTGGATTGGTTCCCGCCCGAGATGACCCATGTCGGCAAAGAGTGCTTCTGCCCCGGTGGCACAGAGGACGATCATCGATAACGCAAAAAAGCCGTGAAACCCGTTATGGGTAAAAAAATGGATTGCATACATCGGATTGATGGCAAGGAGTATCTCAGGGGTATACATAACAGAGATGAGACCTGATATGAACAATACGATAAACCAGATGACCATTACCGGGCCGAATGTCCGCGAAACTCCTTCA
>JAJRBL010000081.1 GCA_028679485.1 Methanospirillum sp.
AGGCCAGGCAACAGGTACAGGTCTCCTCTGCCTTCGTGACATCCCGGGAACCCACACACACATCCATGATCCGGGAGAGACGCATCGCCATCCCTTCCCCGATCTCACCGGTCCCTCCGACGATTCCGACACGCACGTTATGCCACCAGAGGACGGAGCACTGATTCCAGCGTATCGGTATCAGTTACACCCTGGAATTTCTGGACCAGAATTCCGTCTTTTTCGATGATTATTGTAGGGACAACCGAGATCTGGTACTGTTGTGCCTCGGCCATATGCTCATCCACGTTGATTTTGCGGATATCCACCAGGTCACCCATCCTCTTCTTCAGTTCCTCAAGGATTGGTCCCATTCTTTTGCAAGGTCCGCACCATTCCGCGTAAAAATCCATAAGAACAGGTATTGCCATGCTGCACCTCAGCAAAATTGCGCTTAAAAAACAGATAAAAGTATGGTATCGTTATTTGGAGAGGATTGACATGATAATCCGCCCATATGCAGGACGGGTTACCAGAACACCCACCAGGACACCAAGCATTGTTATGATCGCAAAACCACGCAGGGTTGAAAGGTCCATGACCGCAAGAGGGAGCATTGCGATGAGAACCGTCGCTGCAGACGCCACGATGATACCAAGTGCACGTTTGAGCCTTTTTAGGTACAGGTTTGGAGACGGGACTTTTCCTTCGTGGAGAATCTCGTCGGTGATGATGACCAGTTGATCGATACCGGTTCCCAGGACTGCTATCAGACCGGCGATGGTTGCGAGGTCAAGCTGGATGAAGAATGCCGAGATGGCAAGCAGAATGATCAGTTCCGAGGCATTGATCATGATCATCGGAAGGACGATCGCAGGTTCGCGATACCTGATGAAGATACTGATACCAACCGCGATAAGCGCGAATATCGCTGCAATCACACACCAGAACTTGAACTGCTCACCAAGTTCGGCTGATACCGAACCGGATCCTGCTATCTTTACTTCGACCGGCAGGGCACCGTTCCGCAGGTGGATCTCCAGAAGCGCTGCCTGGTCTCTTCCTTCCTCACCGGCTCCGGTTGAGGCTAAGAGATTGGAGGTGGTCTTCGTCTGGAGTTCTGCAGCGAGGTCTTCACCGAGCGGGGCAGAATAGATCGTCTTACCGTCAAGGATCATGTCGAGGTAATGATTCTCCGGATCTTTCACTGCTCCTGATGAGACTGCAGCCTGCTGGAGAGCCTTGGCTCCTTCCTCGCTGATGACGAAAGAGACACCCCACTCGTTACTGTTGGGCGGATTCTGTGCAGGGTTTGCAACTGACTTGATGGAGTCCCCGAAGAGCACATGTTCGGTCTCATTTCCCTGCGTATGAATACGGATCTCGAACTTACCCTGTTTCCCGACGATCTCCTGGGCTTCAGCCATTGAGACCCCGGCCATCTCTATCCGGAGATACCTGCTGATTCCGTTGAGGCCGGTGATGACGTAAACCTTGGCATCCTGGGTTCCGAGGCTGTTTATCTTGTTCTCAACAATCCTCTTCACATCATTTGCCGTCTCCTTGGTAACTCCGGAGTTGTACGAGATGAGTTCTCCCTTAAGGGCGGACATGTTGCTCCGTACATCCTCTTCGGAGACCCCCTTCCTGATCTCGAGTGTCTTCTGATCGATGACATCAATCTCTGCATTCATCCTGGTCTTCAGATCGGTGACAAACTGTTCCAGGGGTTCATCAGTCTTGAATGTCACGACTGCAGACTGGAATTCAAGCTGTATCCATGACCCCCCGTCAAGATCGAGCCCGAACTGGAGGTTTGAACTCATGCCTGACGGCCCGGGGTGGGGAAAGATGACGATCAGGGATGCGATGATGAGGATCAGGTATACTGCTACCCGGTAGTCCTTGATCATCTCGATAAAGGTTGCTTTATCCATTTATGCACCCCGCTGGCTTGAGGAGAGCCTGCCTTTACCCTCGGTCATGTACCACTTGATAATCCCGGCATTCGTCAGCCAGGTATTCATGATATCAAAGACAAGACCGATAAGGATTACCGAGGCTATCTCGGAGATTATCTGGATACCGCCTATTTCAGAGGCTATCCACATGGCGAGAGCTGCGGCAAATGCCGTTGAGGTCATGATGATTCCGGTCCGGTATGCACCCTGGATCTTCTCATCAAACTTACCTTTCCGTTTCAGCACCCGCGAGGTCAGGAGGATATCGCTGTCCACCGAGTAACCGATAAGCATCAGGAGTGCTGCCGTGGTTCCAAGGGAGAGTTCGTACCCGAGCAGATTCATCGCCCCCGCAGTCATGACCATGTCGGCAAACGCGGAGAGAACGATGGCTGCCGAAGGGACAAAAGTCCGGAAGATGAGAAATACGACGATGGCCATGCCGATAAAAGAGATGAGCAGCGCAAATATTGCCTGGTCCTGGAGTGTTTTCCCGAAAGAGGAACCTATCTGATCTATCTTGGCGCCCGTATACTTCTCTTCCACTTTCTTGGTGAACTCGATCGTGTTTTGATCATCCATAGGACCGAATTTCAGGTATTTACCATTGTTTATCCCTTGTTCTACTGCAATAAGAGGATAACCGGAGAAATATGCCTCTATTTCTTCTGGAGTATCATCAGTAACAATGGTAACACTTATACCACCCTGAAATTCAATGCCCGGGTGAATGGGCAGACCGGTCTGCATCATTACCAATCCGACAGAAACCAGTGAAATTACCAGTATAACCATCGGAATGATGCAGAGCTTTACCGGTGAAATGGAACTGATATCATAGGTAAAGAACTTCATCAGCAGAAGGGTTAGAGCCATACACTCATTAAACCATCATCTGCCGGGGTTGGGGTACCGGGATCCCGGGCAGAGAGAGAGGAAGCCTTATGATCCGGGATTTGAAACGCATTTGTATGACAACCAACCATAAGGAAGAGATCATAGAGGAGAGGCTGAAAGCCTGGTTGTCAGGTGATCCAAGCGGCGTGCGACATGCTGCCCTGGAATTATTTCTTCACCAGAAAGATCTCTCAATACAGGATATCTATGACCAGTTATCTGACACCTTCCCGGTTACGTACCATGCAGTGGGGGGAATGGTAGGGCTCGTGTCTTCACGGATAGGAGTCCTGGAAGGGGTCAGGGACGACAAGGCACACTGCAGATTATACTGCCTGAAGGAGAAACACCGCTCCTCGGTTAAAAAAATGCTTACAATATAAACAGGGAGTAATCACAACCATTTTTTCCCTTCCGGTAACACATGTTCAGAATGTCTGATGTTAAAACCGACCTGTACGACGAGGCCGGAATCCCCTCAGTCTTCATCGATGATGATGTCATCTCCTATATAAACGAGCGAAACACGGACTTTCGTATCTCAACCTCGTGCGGCGGCCCGGTCCTGCTTCCGGTATCATACAAACCGCCAAAATCAACTGATATTACCCTGAAAGCAGGAGACAGAACGATTTATATCTCGATGTACCAGGCCAGGTATATCGATCATATCCATATGGGTCTCATTCCCTACCAGACCAGCCCCGGTCACGAGAGAGACCAGGCGATTAAGACAGGTTTCGATGAGTTTTGAAGAGAGAGACCATACGGCAGACATCCTGATGCATATCACGGCACCGGATCTCGAAGGACTTATGACAGACGCAGCCAGTGCCCTTATGACGATCATGTACAGGGGCTCTGCCCGGCCGGTCAGGGATGTAAAGATAACCGTGCAGGGCTTATCTCCCGAGCACCTTCTCCATGCATTCCTCTCAGAGGTGCTCTATGTTTCAGAGGTCGAAAACCTGGTCTTTTCAGATATCAGGATCTCGATCCGGGACGGAGAACTCCATGCAACCCTTGCCGGTGAACCATTTAACCAGAAACTCCATGGAGGAGGGGCTGAAGTGAAAGGTATCTCATGGTACGGCCTTTCCATATGCAAAGATAAGAATGAATACTCGTGTGATGTATTGTTTGATGTGTGAGCCCCGAATATGATTGATGGTATAAACCGGGTCGGACCACTCGAATGGGAGATCCCGGTAGGATTTGTCCCGGGAATGCAGGTTCCTGCCAGATTTTTTCTCTCAGAAGCCCTGGCCGGCACTCTTGAAGAAGGAGCAGTTCACCAGCTTGCAAACGTCGCCACCATGCCGGGGATTATCCGGAATGCGCTTGCCATGCCTGATATCCACTGGGGGTACGGTTTTCCCATCGGAGGTGTGGCTGCATTTGATTACCAGACCGGGGTCATCTCTCCCGGGGGCGTGGGGTTTGACATCAACTGCGGGGTGAGACTGCTCACGACACCGCTCGTGCAATCGGATCTTCATGAAAAGAAAGAGATCCTTGACCGGTTGTACGATGCGGTACCTGTGGGTGTCGGTGCACGCTCCTCGATACGCCTCTCAAAGGAGCAACTCAATTCGATGATGACAGAGGGCTCGGCCTGGGCCGTGGAAGAGGGATATGGCAACCGCCAGGATCTTGTTCACTGCGAGGAGGGGGGGAGCATGAAAGGAGCAGATCCCTCGTATGTCTCCCAGAAGGCACGATCACGGGGTATTCCCCAGAGCGGGACTCTCGGCGCAGGAAACCATTTCCTTGAGATACAGGTCGTGAAGGAGATTTATGACGAGGATGCCGCCAAAACCTACGGAGTAGAGAAAGGACAGATCTGTATCATGGTTCACTGCGGATCTCGGGGGCTTGGTCATCAGGTCTGTACCGATCACCTGGAAGTCCTGGAGCGGGCGGTGGAAAAATACCATATCTCCCTTCCAGACAAGCAGCTTGCCTGTGCACCCCTCACGGCCCCGGAAGGAAAAGCGTATTACGGGGCGATGGGAGCAGCAGCAAATTATGCCTGGGCAAACAGGCAGGTCATCACCCACCAGATCCGTTCGGTGCTGACGAAGATGTGCGGTATCGGGTACGATGATATCAGGCTCGTATACGATGTTGCACACAACGTAGCCAAACTGGAAGAGCATGAGGTGGAAGGGAGAAGAACAAAGGTATGCGTGCATCGTAAAGGAGCGACAAGAGCCTTCGGCCCGGGGTGTCCTGATGTCCCTGCAGATTATCAGTCAACCGGCCAGCCGGTAATTATCCCGGGAAGCATGGGTTCCTCCTCGTTCCTCCTGAAAGGTACCGATATCGCCATGAACCGTACGTTCGGCTCGACCTGTCATGGTGCCGGACGGGTTCTCTCCCGGGCACAGGCTAAAAAGAATATCCAGGGAAGAAATGTTCGCGAGACCCTGGGTAAAGAGGGAATCCTCATTAAGGCACCCCATGACGGGGCAATCGCCGAAGAGGCTCCTGATGCCTACAAACCGTCAGGTGAAGTGGTATCGGTGGTCGACCGCCTCGGCATTTCGAAGCTGGTGGCACGACTGGAACCGCTCGGAGTGATAAAAGGATAAATGAGCACGCGGGTTGCGGTTATCTGGGATTCTCCTCTTCTCTTCACAAGGATAGTAGAAGAGTGCGGCCATACCTGCGAACTGGTAACACCACACCTTCTTGCCGCTCCCTTTTTCCGCAAACAGTTTCACGGCATCATCATACCTGCCGGATTTGCCTCTCCCGGCCATACGACCATACTTACTGCTTTACGGGCTATCCGTTCCCGGATAAAACGATATGCAGAAGAGGGAGGGACAATCCTTGCCTTTGGTGCCGGGTATGAATGCACGGATGCATATGACTGGCTTCCGGTTGATGTCAGGTATTCATTCGGTTTTTCACAGTCCCCCCTTATGAGAGACCGTTCACACCCGTCTTCCGCCATCATCGGGGATGACCAGGATATCCTTTCGTACGATGGTATTCTCGAAGGATGCGGCGGACAGGTGATTCTTACTGCCCCCCAGGGACCGGTAATGCTCTCTTTTTCGTACCGCAACGGGCGAATAACCGTGATCAGCCTCCACGAGTATCCCTCACAGCGTTTTATCAGTGAATTTTGCAGGGGTGGAGGCGAAGGATTATTGTAATCAGATACAAGGGAATAATTAGGGAAGATAATGGATCGCTATATCTTATCTGATCAGGCTGATGCAGCAGACTGGATCCCTGTCTGCATGGCAGTACACGAGATGGTAGGAAGGCTTCCGGTAACCGCCAGATCAATGGGGAAAAGGGGTATTCGTATCGAGGAAGGAGTTGTTATCGACCGGGAATACTCCGGGCCTGTCCTTGAAGAGGTTTTAAGTCAGGGGGTTCTCCGGAAAGTGACACCGACCTCTGGTCCATACAAGGGGGTTCCGGTTATTGTGGCACCTGTCAAAGATAATGAGGGGAAGACCATCGCGGCGATAGGACTTGTTGATATTACCGGGGTATTTGACCTCGCAACTCTTATGGAACATCAATCCATGATTATTAAGCAAGTATGCGGAAAAGATCCCTGCCCGCTTCCGACAGAACAGATTAGGGCAAAGCGGTGATTACATGTATACCCAGGCATTTAAAGTCCTTGAAATTCTTGAAACGGCAGATACACCGGTTCTCACCAGTGATATTGCAAGCAGTCTTTCTCTTTCAAAATCTGCAGTATGGAAACATATCAATGAATTGCGCCAGCTTGGATATGATATCACGGCATCGGGAGAAGAGGGATACCTGCTCCAGGACAAGAACCTGGATTACCGTCCCCATATCATATACCAGCACCTGAAAACCAGATTAATTGGCAGAAGAATGCGGTTTTTCGAGAGCATCCCGTCGACCATCTGGTACGGAAAGGATCTCGCAGAACAGGGGGGGATCGAGGAGATGAACGGGATGGTCATCATCGCTGAGGAGCAGACCGGCGGGATAGGAAGAATGGGGCGTGCCTGGGTCTCTCCTGCAGGGGGGATATGGGTCACGATAATCCTGCAGCCCAAGATCCCGATCGATCATCTCTTCATGCTCACTCTTGCGGCTTCGGTCTCGGTTGCCCGGGTTTTACGCAAGATGTACGACATCGGCGCTCTCATCAAATGGCCGAACGATATCATCATCGGAGACAAGAAAGTAGGCGGAATTCTTCTTGAACTCGGTGCCGAGGGAAACCTCGTGGAGTACTGCCTGGTGAGCATCGGTATTGATGCAAACATCAAGGTAGAGAGTATGAGCCAGTCTATCAGGACCACGATGACCTCGATCAGCGAGGAGATTAACCAGGAGGTGGATCGTGCCGTTCTTCTTGCCGCAATCCTCAAGGAGTTCGAGAGCAGGTATGACATGATATCACAGGGCGAATACGATGCAGTAACGAGGGAATGGAAGAACTTCTCCTCGACGATCGGGAGAAGGGTCAGGATTGTCACCCTGCGAACCCAGTTCGAAGGGGAAGCAGTAGATGTAGACCCCAACGGGGCACTGGTCGTCAAGAAGGACAATGGAAAGATCGAACGGATAATTGCCGGTGACTGTATCCATCTCTGATAATGGACGGTAACTTCCAGCGTTCGGTTATTATCACCCATACAGCATTGTTTATCGCAATGACCGCAGTATTCTCCTGGATATCAGTACCCATCCCTTTTTTTCCGGTTCCGGTAACCCTCCAGACACTTGCCGTTCTTCTTACCGCCACGGTAATGAAACGTAACGCAGGGATCCCGATGGTTCTGTATATCATCCTCGGTTCTCTGGGGCTCCCCGTATTCCACAACGGAACTGCCGGAATCGGGATTCTCCTCGGGCCGACAGGCGGGTACATGATCGGGTTTATTCCTGCTGCTCTCGTTGCCGGATTCCTGTACGAAAAGAGCCAGGCAAGGATCAGGATCGGGGCACTTGCCGCAGCCACGCTGATCATCTATCTCTCCGGTCTTGCATGGCTTATCGTATCGGTTCCCATGAATCCGGTGACTGCAGCGATAATAGGAATGCTTCCCTTCCTCCCCGGCGACATCATCAAGGCAGCACTCGCATACCTGATAACAGAACGGGTTGAACCACATATCACCAGGCTCGGGGATCCATGATCCGGATCACATCTCTGGAAGCAGGAATCCTGGATATTCCTTCTCTTGCCATCTCTCCCGGCCGGTGCGTCATAACCGGCCCGAACGGTTCAGGGAAAACCACCTTTCTTACCGTCCTTGCCGGGATTCGTCCCCCTGAGACCGGGGCCATCCTTATCGACGGGAAAAATCCGGCTGACTGCACCATCGGATGGGTGGGAGAGTATCCTGAGAGGAATATCCTCTTTACACGGGTATTCGACGAGATCGCCTCCCCGTTGCGGTTTTCAGGAGAAAATACGGATACAACCAGGGATCTCGTGGAAGAAACCGCCGCGTCACTGAAGATCTCTTCCCTTCTCCTGCGTGAGACGAGAAGCCTTTCCGGGGGAGAAAAAGTACTGGTCTCCTTTGCAACGGCACTGATTAAAAAACCCGATCTTCTTCTCCTTGATGAGACCGATTCGCACCTGGATGAAGAATTCTGCAGACGGATCGACGGTATCATGCAGAGATTTCACGTCAGGTACGTCCTCTTCTCTTCCCACCAGCCGGTGAGGATGGCAACGGCAGACGAGATAATCTCCCTGGAGAAGGGAGAGGTGGTACGCATCTGCGGGATCAATGCATGCCCCCCCCGCAAAGAGCATCTTTCAGATCCGGGATTCTGGCGGAAGGTACTGCAGAGCCAGGGATACCCGGACAGGAGACCTTCAGAAGATGCCAGGATCACCTGAACTTTCACTGAAAGGAGTCACCCTGCAGAGAGGATCCTTTCTCCTCCGGGCAGACGGGGTTTTTATGCCGGGAGTTCATCTCCTTACCGGGAGGATCGGCTCAGGGAAGACGACATGCGGTAAAGTTCTGGCAGGGATCACGAGGCCCGATCGCGGAGAGATCTCCTGGAGCGGCACTGAAAGGGTAATGCTCCTTCAGAATGCAGGCTACCATGTTACGAGAGCGACCGTGCGGGATGAAGCTGCCAGCTGGAACACAGATCCGGATACCGTCATTCGTCTCGCCGGCCTTTCAGGAAAGGAGGAACTGGACATCCTTTTCCTCTCCCGTGGAGAGTTAAAGAGGCTTGAACTGGCGTCACTCCTCTCCCGGGGGTCGGATCTTGTTGTCCTTGACGAACCATTCAACGCCCTTGACGATGATGCACGAAGATGGGTTACCCGGCTTATTGCAGAAGCACAAAACCGGATTGTCATCATTATCAGCCATGATATCACCTCCCTCCCCCCGGTCCACGAACTGTGGGAGACGGAAGAGGGTGTCCTCAAGAAAATCGGCAGGATACCGGGGGATATGAGGAGATGGGATAAATCGCCCCTCCTCATCAGGTATTTATGGCAGAAGGGAGAGAATCCGGCAGGACTCTCGCGGAGCGATCTTGAGGAGGCGGTATGCAGGATCCACGGTTCAGGTTAGCATCCCTTTTCTTCCTCTCCGCTGCTGCGTGGTCATCACTGATAGGAGCATTACTGGCACTCATCTGGTGGCTGTGCTGCACACGCGGAGAGACATCCATCAGGTCCCTGCGTCAGTTCCTCTTATTCCTCCTGGTTCCGGCGATCATGGGATTCTCTGCCTTCCTCTCCGGCCAGGACGGATTCTCCTATTTCTGCAGAATCACCACGATACTGATCCTCGCCTCCTGGATGTACAGGGAACGATATCCCGGTGAACTTCTGGATATCGGGGTCTGGTTTGGAGGAAAACGGACAGGTTTCGACCTCGGACTTGTCGGGGAACTCAGCATGTCGGCACTCGAAGAGCTGGCAGGAGAGATAGATCTGGTATCTGTTGCAATCAGGCAGAAAGGGGAGAAACTGAGAGTTACGAGTATCCCGGCACTCGTCACCGTTCTTCTGGTCAGGCAGCTCAGGCTAGCACGGGACAGGGCATGCCTCCTTACTATCCGCGGATACCACGGAGGGGGGTCACACAGCCCTGTCTTTGTCACTACAGGATATGACCTGGCAGCCGGGGCATTTTCCTTTGTGATTTTGGTTTTTTCCCTTGCAACGAGAGACTTTTTTATTATCTCCGGTTCAACCTTTATTGTTTGAACCGCACCCTGGCGGTATGTAAGGTGTCCAAATGAGTTCTGACCGACAAAAACGGCTTTGTATAACAGATACAACACTTCGGGATGCACACCAGTCACTCATCGCTACGAGAATGCGGACTGAGGACATGCTCCCGCTGACACGGGCAATAGATATGGCCGGTTTCTTCTCGGTTGAAGCATGGGGAGGAGCAACCTTCGACAGTTGCATCCGTTTTTTAAACGAAGATCCCTGGGAACGACTCAGGTCACTCAAGGAAGAACTGAAGCACACGCCGATCCAGATGCTCCTGCGGGGTCAGAATCTCGTGGGATACCGTCATTACTCTGACGACGTGGTGGATCAGTTCGTCAGCATGTCCCATGCAAACGGAGTTGATATCTTCCGGGTATTCGACGCGTTAAATGATATCAGAAATATGGAGCGCTCGATGAAGAAGGTTAAGGAAACCGGCGCTCATCTCCAGGGAACGATATCATACACCACGAGCCCGGTTCATTCAGTCAGGGGATTCGTGGATCTGGCACGCGAACTCTATTCCCGCGACTGTGATTCGATCTGCATCAAGGACATGGCCGGGCTCGTTATGCCGGAGATCGCACGGGATCTCATCAGCGGGATAAAGGATGAGATGGATATCCTCGTGGATCTTCATGCCCACTGCACGAGTGGCATCGCTCCGATGGCATACCAGGCTGCAGTCGAGGCGGGGGTGGACATCCTCGACACGGCGATGTCTCCCTTTGCCTTCGGAACCAGTCAGCCTCCGACTGAAAGCGTCGTTGCTTCAGTACAGAACACCGGCCGGGACACCGGCATCGATCTCATCCATCTCATGGATGTCAGGAACGAATGCCTGAAGATCAGGAAGAAATACGAGGGACTGTTCACCCCGGTGGCCGAACGGGTGGACAGTGACGTGCTCATCTACCAGCTTCCCGGCGGTATGATCACGAACCTGGTCTCACAACTCCAGGAGCAGGACGCACTCGACAAGCTGGGAGCAGTATACGAAGAGGTTCCACGGGTCAGGAAGGATCTCGGGTATCCCCCCCTGGTTACCCCGACATCGCAGATCGTCGGAACGCAGGCCGTATTCAATGTCCTGACCGGCGGAAGATACAAGACGATCTCGAAAGAGGTCAAGGATTACGTAAAGGGATTGTACGGACGTTCTCCCGGGCCGATCTCTGATGAGATCAGGAGACGTATCATCGGTGACGAGGAGGTGATCACGGTACGGCCGGCCGATATCCTTGAACCGATGTACGAAAAGATGAAGGCAGAGGCAATAGCAGCAGGATTTATCAGGAAAGACGAGGATGTGATGACCTACATCCTGTATCCTGCCATCGCCCCCTCGTTCCTGAAAGGAGAACGGACCGCGGAGCCCATCCCGGTAAAGACCCGGAGCAAGGGATCAGGTTTCGATCTTCCGTCGAGCATGCAGGTCGAGGTAGACGGTGAGACCTTCACCGTGAGGATCCTGGCCATCGGAGATCAACCGGTTGAAGGCAAGGCCGGCGCCTCCGAAAAACCCAAAGCGGACATTCCGGGAGGAGTAAAAAGCAACATGCAGGGGATGGTTCTCGAGATCAAGGTAGGGAGGGGTGATACGGTCCATGCAGGAGAGACCCTCCTTGTTCTCGAGGCTATGAAGATGGAGAATCCGATCACCAGTCCGCAGGACGGGACGGTAAAGGAGATCTTCGTTGACGCAGGGGACACCGTCCTTGCCGGGGATGTCCTTCTGGTGATCGAATGAAATATTTCGAGAAGATCCTGATAGCGAACCGCGGTGAGATCGCCATCAGGGTCATGCGGGCATGCCGGGAACTCGGTATCGATACCGTAGCCATATACTCCGAGGCTGACCGGAACTCCCTTTTCGTCCATTATGCAGACGAAGCCTTTCCGGTTG
>JAJRBL010000013.1 GCA_028679485.1 Methanospirillum sp.
ACATTCCATGTTCCTGTTATGGTAACCCGGTGCACGAACAATTTCGGGCCGTACCAGTTCCCGGAGAAACTCATCCCGCTGTTCATCACGAACCTGCTTGAAGGAAAGAAAGTCCCGGTGTATGGCACCGGAAAAAATATCCGGGACTGGATACACGTGCTGGACCACTGCCGTGCCGTGGAATTCCTCTTAACGCACGGGGAACCGGGCCAGGTTTACAATATCGGAGGGGGCAATGAGAAGACAAATCTCGAGATAACCGATAAAATCCTCCGGATACTCGGAAAGAACCAGTCCATGATAGAGTACGTTACCGATCGCCCCGGCCACGACTTCCGGTATTCCCTTGACTGCACCAAACTCCGGAAGATGGGGTGGAAACCTCAGTACACCTTTGAGAAGGGCCTTGAAGATACCGTTTCATGGTACCGGGAGAATGCATGGTGGTGGAAGCCATTAAAGCAGTAAATTCCCCTGCCATCGTGATCCTTGGTGCAAACGGTATGCTCGGCCATGCACTGCAGGAGGTATTTCCCCGTGCAAAACCTCTTGGGCATACGGCGATCGATATCACTGATGATGCATCTGTAAGAAGGATCATCCGTGCGAATCAGGCAGATATCGTAATCAATGCCGCAGCCTATACCGATGTTGACGGATGCGAGGAACACGAGGACCTTGCTACTGCGGTGAATGGCCATGGACCGGGGATTATTGCTTCTGCCTGTGCCGATGCCGGTGCAGTCTTAGTCCATTACAGTACGGATTATATCTTCGACGGTACCAGAAGGAATTACCGGGAAGATGATGCTCCAAATCCTCTCAGTGCATACGGCAGATCCAAACTTCTGGGCGAGGAAGTAATCCGGAAAAATATGCAGGATTACCGCATCATACGGACATCGTGGCTTTTTGGGCATTACGGAAAAAATTTCGTGGATACGATTCTTTCACTTTCAGCTCAGATAACGCAGGTGAAGGTGGTGAACGACCAGATCGGAAAGCCGACCTACACCGTTGACCTGGCCCGGAAAACTCCGGAAGTCCTCTCGTTGGAGCCGGGAATTTATCATATCACCAATGACGGTGTCTGCAGCTGGTATGAATTTGCCAGTGCATTTATCCCGAATGCAACTCCATGCTCTACTGCAGAATTCCCCCGGAAGGCGAAGAGACCCATGTTCTCGATCCTGGAGAACACGAAGACATTCCCGCTCCGGCACTGGCGCGAAGCAGTACGGGAATATATCCAGTCAAAAAAGGCGATCTGACATGCGAGGCATTATTCTTGCCGGCGGGACCGGCTCACGATTATTTCCCCTGACTAAAGTGACGAACAAACACCTCCTTCCGGTGTATGATAAGCCGATGATCTACTATCCCCTGAAAACCCTAGTGGATGCCGGGATCTCGGATATCATGATCGTCTCCGGGCGCGGGCATGCCGGGCATTTCCTAGAACTTCTCGGTTCCGGTGCGGACTTTGGTGTGCGTCTGACCTATGAAATCCAAGAGAATGCCGGGGGGATTGCCCAGGCACTTGGGCTTGCCGAGAAATGGGCAGATGATGAAGCAGTTGCGGTCATCCTTGGGGATAACATCTTCCAGGATTCAGTAAAGGATGATATCAGCTCGTTTACTACCGGAGCAAAGATCTTCCTCAAAGAAGTCCCGGATGCCGAACGGTTCGGCGTTGCTGAGCTAGGAAAAGACCGGGTTATCTCCATTGAAGAGAAACCAAAACAGCCCAAGTCGAATTATGCCGTAACCGGGCTTTATCTCTATGATCCCGAAGTGTTCTCCATCATCCGGACCCTGAAACCCTCCGGCCGTGGCGAACTTGAGATTACGGATGTGAATAACGAATACCTGACACAGAATATGATGCAGTACGCAATATTAAAAGGCTACTGGAGCGATGCCGGAACGTTTAACAGCCTGATCAGGGCGAGTGTGCTCGTACAAAAGAACAGTCAGCAGCAGTATGCTGATGAGTAATTTTTTTCACTCCCTGCGAGCGGAAGATGATTATCCTCACTCAACGTGGAGGAGATCATCTATATGAGAAAAATACTCATAAATTTTCCCTAATAAACCGATTGCCACAAGGATCCCCATGCCTGATGAAAACCTCAAACCCCTTGTAAGTGTTGTGATTGTCAATTATAATGGCAAAAAATTCTTACAGGATTGTTTAGGCTCGCTCAAGAAGCAGACCTATTCCCCCTCTGAAGTGATCCTTGTCGATAACGCATCTTGCGACGGGAGTGTTGAACTCATCCGTAAATATTTCCCCTGCGTGAAGATATGTGTCCAGGAATCCAACCTTGGCTTTGCCGGGGGTTCCAATGCAGGTATCCGGGAGGCACATGGACAGTTCATCCTAACACTGAACAACGATACCATTGCCTTCCCTGAATTTATTGAAGAACTTGTTCAACCAATGATTTCTGATTCTTCAGTGGGAATGTGCTGCTCAAAAATGGTTTTTCCTGACGGACGGATCAATTCCACAGGGATCTGCATTTCGCGGAGCGGGGCTGCATGGGACCGGGGCGGGGGCGAACCGGATCGCGGGCAGTATGATACGGCAGAAGAAGTCTTCGGACCCTGTGCCGGGGCGGCACTGTACCGGCGCACGATGCTGGATGAGATCGGGCTCTTTGACGAAGATTTTTTCCTCTTTATGGAGGATGTGGATCTCGCGTTCCGGGCACGGTTGGCTGGATGGAAGTGTATGTATGTGCCGAAAGCACGGGTCGTGCATATTCATGGGGGGACGGCAACTGTGGGATCCGAAACCGCGGTGTACTATGGAAACAGAAATACCGTTTGGGTAGTTGTGAAAAATTTTCCCTCATTCAGTCTTCTTCTATCATTTCCTTGGATTCTTGGTAGAAATTGTGGGATCATCCCGTACTATTTTTTATCGGGAAACGGTTTTACGATTATGAGGGCAAAAATCGATGGAATAAAAGGTCTTTCTCTCATGATCCGCAAAAGACGATATATACATAAAAATAATCATGGTAAAACAATTGAAAAATGGATACAAACTTGGAGCGGATTTCACAAATCCTGATCTGTGACAGTTGGTTTCACGAACTCCCCCGGTCATTCTTATGCACTTATTTCTTTAACTTCTGACAGAGAAAGTATTGTTATATGCCTGATCATGCATAATATTAAACGGCACATAGGGACGTAAAAGGCGATGACCTCCATCTTTGAATACCGGGGACTTATCTGGAATTTTATCAAGCGGGATATCTCCCAGAAATACGTAGGGTCCCTTCTCGGGTTGTATTGGTCGATAGTAAATCCGATCATTACTCTTATTATTTACATTCTGGTATTCGGGGTATTCCTGAAAGTTCGTCTTCCCGGGGATGACAACATCTGGGATTTTGCCCTGTACTTTGCAGCCGGATACTTGCCTTGGATAGCATTCCAAGAGACTGTGATACGGGCAACCAGTTCAATTATCAATAATAAAAATTATATCAAGAAAGTTCCGTTTCCCAGTGAAATTTTTCCAATCTATGTGACATTGTCGGAATGCGTGAATCTCCTTATTGGCCTTGGAATTTTTTTTATATTGTTTTTTATCCTGAAAGGGGTCCCGACAATCTTTATTCTCCTGCTGCCGTTTGCCATAATTTTTCAGATAATGTTTACACTATCGCTCGCATTTTTCCTCTCAAGCGGTGCGGTCTATTTCCGAGATGTTCCCCAGATGCTGGCGGCAATCTTTATGATCTGGTTCTGGGCGACCCCGATCGCATATACGGTAAATCTGATCCCGACCGGTTTTCAGTGGATCGCAACCCTGAACCCGGCATATTATATGCTGGAAATCTATCGGGATTCATTATTCTATGGGAAGATTCCTGACCTGAATAACATGTTACCCTTCGTAGTATTCGTTCTAGTACTTTTTATCGGAAGTATCTGGTTCTTCCGGAAAACAAAACGGGGATTTGGTGAGCTCCTGTGAATGCAATTACAATTTGTCAGCTCGGGAAAAAGTTTAAGCTTTTCCACTCTCCTGGCGGGAGGTTCCTGGAGTACCTGAGTGCCGGCAGGTTCAAGAGGCATATTGATTTCTGGGCGCTTCAGGACATCTCATTTGAAATTCCAGCTGGTACGACACTTGGGATTCTTGGACAGAACGGATCCGGGAAGAGCACCCTTTTGAGTATCCTTGCCGGTGTTCTCGAACCGAGTGCGGGTTCCTTTGAGATCCATGGGAAGGTTTCTGCAATCCTCGAGCTCGGATCTGGCTTCCACCCAGAATTTTCCGGCCGGGACAATGTGTATATGTACGGCTCGATCATGGGGCTTTCAAAGGAGGCCATCGATACAAGATATGCCGAGATTGTGAGGTTCTCCGAACTGGGAGAGTTCATCGACCAGCCTTTGCGCACCTATTCTTCCGGGATGATTGTACGGCTCGCGTTCTCTGTTGCGGTAAATGTTAATGCTGACATCCTGATCGTTGATGAAGCGCTTGCGGTCGGGGATGCGATCTTCCAGCACCGGTGTTTCCGGAAGATCCGAGAGATGCAGGAGGCAGGAAAGACTATTCTCTATGTCGGTCACGATACAGAGGCCGTGAGAAATCTCTGCACATCGGCGCTGCTGCTGGATAGCGGGAGGATCATTGAACGTGGCGATCCGAATATGGTGGTGAATAAGTATCATGCACTAATCGCTGAACGGGAACGGGTGTACAATGAAGGGAACCTGATCGAGCATGGTAATGTTCCAGGAAAAGAGTATGAGCCCGTATTTGATTTTATCCGGAACCTGAATGAGGCAAATGTGGTCAATTCAGAGGCCGCGCCGGTACAAGTCCAAACCGTGGAAATCGAGTCCACTCCGAGAAACGTGATCTTTGCCCATCCCCCGTCTCAGATTACGTATTCAGTTAACATTGTACAGCGGGCATCATTAGCATTCGCTATCGGGATTATGCCTTACGCATGGGATAAGATTACACAGAGTGTCCAGTTTGATATTGATATTATGTGCGATGGTGTAACGGAGAATATATTTTCCCGGGCCCTCCAACCCGAGAGAAATATCGGTGACCGTGGCTGGCATAATTTTATTCTCCCGCTGGGGAAATTTTCGGGAAAGATTATTTCCCTGATATTTCGTACATCGGGTTCGGGGGATGATCTAAGTTACTGCTGGAGTGCATGGGGATGGGGGAAACTGATTCGAGCGCAAAAACCTCCAAATGATGACCCAAAATTGGGCACTTCTGATGAGGAGAA
>JAJRBL010000082.1 GCA_028679485.1 Methanospirillum sp.
ACCGATCCGGAGACCGTGTTTGAACAGGTGGGAATCGGGTGCGGCGCTATCTTCCAAAGCCTTGGTATCCCGATCCTTGCCGGATCGGTTATCGCAAAATACCTTGCTGAACAGGGACTCATCCAGGAGATCGTCTCGGATCTCAGGAGACTTCTGAAGAAACCTACCACCCTGTCCGGAATAGCAGGATATTTCATCGCCATTCCTTCAACCTGTCCCATCACCGCTTTTATGATGCTCTCCCCGGTTCTGGAGTTCTTCACGTCTGACGAGAAGAAACGATCGCTCCTGCTCTACATCGTAGCTGTTGGGAGTGCTCTTGGTGTTGCATACGTGTATCCCACACCGGTAACCATCCCGCTCTTCGAGACGTTTTCTCCTGCACTCTCTCCCGTGGTCTATGACCTGGTGGCAATACCGCTCTCGCTCATCTTCCTGGGAATTCTTATCTGGTACATCAGGCGCAATGTCAGTTTTGCAGACCTGGATAAGAGTAACAGACCGGCAGAATCATCGAGAAAGAATGAAGGAAACCTTCACCTGCGTGCCTGGGCGCCCTTCATGGCTATAATACTTGCCATCCCGGCAGGATACCTGCTTCTCGGGTTGTCACACGCCGGGCTGCTCCAGTTTATCATGCTGGCAGGAATGGTGACCGCTGTTCTCACGGCAAAACGGGAGATCAGGTGGAGCGGCTGGGTTCTCGGTGCAAAACACGGAGGAGTGGTTATATTCGATATCTGTGGTGCAGGGGCGCTCGGATACATGATTACCCAGAGCAGTTTTCCTGCTGATGCCTCGGTGCTCATGTATGACCTGGTTCCCGCAATCCTCTTCCCGTTCCTCGTTGCTGCACTCATTCAGACGGCCCAGGGTTCCCGGATCGTAACCTCGGTGCTGAGTGCCCAGGTTCTTGCAACAACTGCTATTCCTGCTGCGATGAACCCCATTGCACTCTTTTTAATGATCATTGCCGGTGCGAGTATCTTTTGTTTTGTTACCGATCCCTACTTCTGGCTTTTACACCGGACAACCGGTGACGACGTGAAGACCGTTTTCAAGCGATATACCGTTCCCCAGGTCTTCTTCGGGCTGGCAACCTATCTCGTTGCACTTGTTATCCTGTTCACCATGCCTGCATAACCAGATCCTTAAATCATTTCCTGTTTTTATTCCCCGAAGTATATGAATAAAGAAAACCAGATATTTCCCCATGAATAATATCCGTTCAATATTCCGGACCCTCGGAGTCATCCTCGTACTTGGCATTGCTGCCTTGGGATGTCAGGCAGAAGATACAAACTCTGCGGCATTTGATACACCTGTAAAAGCAGAAGTAACCTCTTCTGGCGAGACAGCCCCGGAACTTGCCTGGCTGTCATCTCCCCTGGTAAACGTGGCAACAAAGGAACGGTTTACCCTGAAAGAACTCGCATCACAGGGAAAACCGGTAATCATCAACAGTTTTGCGGTATGGTGCCCGGGATGTTCCATGCAGCTCCTCGAATCAACCAAGCTCCTCACAACATATCCCGATGACTACATCGTGGTAGCCCTGGATATCGATCCGAATGAAAATGCAGACAAGGTGAAGAGACACCAGGAATCAAACCAGTTCAAGGGAATTTTTACCACTGCGACAACAGATGTGACGAGAAGCCTCGTTAATGCTTATGGTCCCGGCTTTGCCCTTGAGATCCCGCAGACCATCATCATCACGGGGAAGACCGCAACATACCTCGAGGATGGTGTATTTACCGCAGATACATTGAAAAGAGCCGCAGATGAACTGAGAACGTAGGTACCATGGATATCACCCCTGATACCTGGGTACTCTCCTTTCTTGCAGGCGTATACACTCCCCTTGGAGCGATGTGTGTCCTGCCCCTCTACCCCGGTTACCTCGCGTTCCTCGCCAGCCGGACCGGTAATGAAGGAACATCAACCCTGAAACTCGGCCTTGCCGTAACCGGGGGAGTCCTTGCAGCGATGTTCGCTTTTGGGCTGATATTTGTCTCAATACTGAAAGTCTCGACATCTGACGTCATCGGGATCCTCGGCCCGGTGATATACCTGCTTCTGGCAGTAATGAGCATCGCCATGATAACCGGTTTCGATATCAGCAGGTTCTTTCCCCTGGTTTCAACCCCGACAGGGAAGACTCCCTATATCACCGCGGTCCTCTTCGGGGCATTCTTCGGTCTCGTGGCACTCCCCTGCAACCCTGCATCGATCATCCTGCTCTTCGCCATCTCCGCTACCACGGCGGACTTTCTCGCCAACTTCATCAACTTCGTACTGTTTGGAACCGGGATGGCGAGCCCGCTTCTCGTACTCTCCGCCCTCCCGATGGAGAGAAACCGCACGATCATCAGGTTCCTGACACAGAATCACCTGATCATCAACCGGATTGCAGGAGTTTTGATGCTCATGGTTGCCCTGTATTATCTCATCTTTGTATTCCTCATGGAATACATCTGATTCAGCGGTGATAACGACGGTAGAGGATGAACAGGACAATCAGGACTCCTGCAAGCGAGATCATCCGCAGGACAGCATCCCGGTCTTCGAGACCCCGAGCCTGAACCGGCTGGTCCGGCAGTTCTCCGGACCAGTCACTTAAGAAGACGGAGGCGTAGTATGAGGCAACCGGCAGGCTTCGGATGATCACTCCGGCTTCTCGGTTAAAACATGCTGAATTTTCATTCCAGTTCATGCTTGAGACCAGCACCTCGTCATCAGTGATGACCCCCTTCGTATGAACCTTTAAAAACCCGGCCTTTTCCGGATAGAGTACCTTTGCCTGGAGCGGGATATTCTCCCTCCCTGCCAGGGTGGAGAGAGAATCAACCATTTCATCATTATCCTTCTCCCCTTCGATGTTATAGTAATAGCCGTCAAGAAGGATCCTGACATCAACCCCTCTTCTGGCAGCATTCACCGCTGCTGCAAGGAAAGGATTCTCTCTTCTGTCCGGGTACTCGGTGATATACGCCTGCTGTATCCAGACCCTCTCCCTGCTTTTGTTTATCATGTCCGCGATGAGGATACTGGTATCCGGAGAGAGGACAGGAGTAACATCAGCGCCGGAGAAAGCCAGGGATATAAACCGGGGATGATATGTCTCCCCGGATTGAGTCTCAGTCTCTCCCGGATGTCCTTCTGCCTGGCCTACCCCTGGTCCGTTCTCATCTTCCCGGAAGACACGGGAAAAATACCCGGCAAGGTCCGGTGAGTCCAGTACGACACCCCATCCCCGGTTACCTGATTCTCCGGCACGGGGAAACGAGTGTTCCTTGAAATTTTCCGTCGTAATGAGAACCTTAGTTCCGTCAGCAACCAGGTACTTTGCGTGGTCATACCGGTACGGAGCGTGATCCTCATCTGATCCCTCCATCATCCTCACGGGTATCCCTGCCTGA
>JAJRBL010000083.1 GCA_028679485.1 Methanospirillum sp.
ATCAAACATTTCGACAAGGTACTGCTCCTTGATCCAACCATGGAGAAGGCGTGGAGTTCACGGGGTTACGCCTATGTCATGGAACAGAACTATACCGAGGCACTCGGTTCATTCAACGAGGCTCTGAGGATTAACCCGTCGAATGCGGAGAACTGGATAAATAAGGCATCTGTTCTCAAGGTGCTCAATAAGACTGATGAAGCGGAGATCGCCATAAACCAGGCAAACATGTTATACCGGAAACAGGAGGAGGACATCTCCAAAAATTTACCCCGGACACCAATTCCCTATAGTGTATGACCACGAGGAAGAGGAAGACATTTCATATTTCTCTGATAACTGATACGAAAGAACTGGTGCTTTTGCACTGAGTGTGACTATATGAAGATCGTTCAGCCGGTATTGATACTCCTGTTAGTTTTGCCGATGATTCTATTATGCGGTTGCCTGGGAACCGGGGGGTGGAGTGCGCAGGACTGGACCGGGCAGGGCAACCGGTTTGCAAAAGACGGGCTGTATTCCGATGCGGTCGATGCATATAACCAGTCTCTCCGTCTCGATGCGTCCAATCCCAAGGTATGGACGTGGCGGGGAATAGCTCTTCAGCATCTTGGTAACCAGACCGGGGCAATGAACGATTTTGACATGGCAATCTCCTTAAACCCGAACGAGAGTGCTGCATGGCAGGGTAAAGCGTCCTTATACGTCGATACCGATCAGTACAAACTTGCAGTAAAAGCAGCAGAGCGATCGATTACCCTTGCCGGTCCGGAAGACAAGGTTGAGAATTCGTGGCTGCTTCTCGGTTTCGCTTATAACCGGCTTGAACAATACGAAGATGCCCTGCAGAGTTTTGACAAGGCTATAGAGATAGATCCGAAACGCATTGATCTCTGGCAGCATAAGGCCTATACCCTGACAAAACTGGGACGGTTTGCAGAGGTGCTGAGTTGTTACGAGGTCATGACCGGTATAGAGCCGGACAATCCCGAGTTGTGGAATAAAAAAGGGGAGATCCTTCTTGCCCTTGGTCAGATCAACGAGGCAAACGAGGCATTTACCATTGCAAAAGGCCTGATAGAGAGAAGCTGAAGTGTATCAGGTCAGATCAGTATCAGCCTTTTTTTTCCCGGTTTCGCCGAATAATGCAATCATCTCGTTTATCCGGGTATGGCAATCCCGGATGATGGATGCCTGTTCAGCACTGCATGGTGTCTTCTCCAGCCCGACGAGCAGTTCTGCCAGGGCATGGGTATACCTGATGAGCTTCACCCTGGCATGTTCCTGTTCTCCTGCCGGATGCAGTTCTTTCTTCTTTCTGACTGATTCACGTATTTTATAGGCGAGCTCGGTAAACTGGGCTCTCGGGTCCCCGCCTTTCTGGATATAGTAATCGGCACCTGCATTCAGTGCCTCAATGACCACGTCTTCCCGTCCACGGCCGGTAAAAATGATGAAGGGGATGTGGTTCTTCTCTTCGCGGATCGTCTTCAGAAAATTCAGCCCGTTCATGACTGGCATCTCGTAATCTGATATGACTGCGTCAAACTCCTGTTCTTTCAGCAGCTGAAGTCCTTCACTTGCAGAAAGGGCTGTCACGACTGAAAACTCTCCGTGTCGTTCAAGAAATGCCCGGGCAATATCTAGGATGGCCTGTTCATCGTCGACAAGAAGGACTGATACCATAAATAATGATGTATATTCACTTCAGGGGTTTAATCATGACGATGAAAAAAAGAAAAAACCCGGTTCCCGCTGATCAGATCAAAGGAAGCAGGTGGATGTAGAGGAAGATGGCGAGGATCAATACACCGAGAAACGCGCAGATGTAATCCCCTCTTCCGAAGACCAGCTGGTGAAGGGGCAGGGTTTTTCTGCTCCGGTACCCCCGCATATCCAGGGTAAGACCCAAAACCTGCGTTTTAGCAAGGGAATTCGCAACCAGCGGTATCATTATCGGTTTTAAACTCCGGATCTTCCCGGAAATCCCGGTTCCCGGATTATATCCCCGGCAGAGCTGGGCTTCATGTATCCGTTTTGCCTCGAGCTGCAGGCTTGGGATAAACCGGAGAGCAATCAGGAGCATAAGAACGTAATCAACCGGAAGACGGAAGGTAAGCAGCCCGGTCACGAGATCGCTGGGTTTTGTCGTGATCACGAAGAGCTGAAAGGCGGTTATCATGACGACAAACCGCAGGCTGAGTACCACGCCGAAGATCAGTCCTCCCATGGTGATGCCGAATCCCTGGACTGCAGGATCTGATGACGGAATCAGGGTTAGGAGTAGTTCTCCTTCCTGGACGGTAAGGCTGGTGAGAATTACCAGAAAGAACGAAAGCATAAGGAGGAACGGTACCTGGTGGATTAACTCCCTGATAAGCCCTGAAAACAGGGTTCCAATGACTAAGATAACGATGAGGATGCAGAGGAACGGAACCTGCGACGAGAGGACACTGAGACCGACGATCACCACTACGAGGAGCAGTTTCGTGACCGGGCTCAGATGATGGAGAAAACTTTTCCCGGGGATATACTGGAGGATCTCACTCATGCGGCCTTCCTCCGGAGGTTGGTATAATCTCCGATGACCCGGCCGTTCTCCATGGCAATTATCCGGTCGGCATACTCCTCTGCGATCCTCATGTTATGGGTAACCATGATGATGGTATGTCCGTTTCTCTGCAGGGTCATCATCAGTTCCATCATCCGGTCAGATTCACGATCATCAAGCCCGGTGGTGGGTTCATCAAGGATGATAATACCTGGTTTCATGGCGAGGATACAGGCTACCGCCAGACGCTGGCGTTCACCCCTCGAGAGATGGCGGGGATATACCGGCTCCGAACCGGAAAGGCCGACCATGGCGAGGACCTCTTTGATGGTCTTTTGGGGATCTGCCGAACCGATGTTGCCAAGTCCGAACAGGATCTCCTCCTCGACACTGTCGGCAAACAGCATGGTGTCAGGATTCTGGAACACGAGTCCGGTCTCCTTTACGAGGTCGATTACCGGTGCAACTGCTGCATCAAGACTTTTCACCAGAACAGAGCCGCTGTCCGGGCGAAGGAGTCCGTTGAGGTGTTTTACCAGGGTGGTCTTTCCTGATCCGTTCTCCCCGAGCAGGGCGATGAACTCGCCGTCATAGAGGGTCACGGATACCCCGTTTAATGCCTGAACATCCCCGTATCGTTTTTTAAGGGTGTCAATCCTCACGATTGGGTTGTTATTGACCGGTTTGTACGGCACGAGGTCGGGATCTTCGTACAATACGTTCATGTTTCCCTGGGTTTCAGGGAATATCTCTTCGAATGTCCCTTCACGTTCGATCCGCCCTTCCTTCATCACCAAAACGCGATCAGCGACATTCCGGTATCCCTCAAGGGAATGATCCACGATGATGATGGTTTTTCCTTCTTTCTTCAGGTTTTTCAGGGTTTTTATGATGTTACCCGTTGCGTGGACGTCCAGTTCCGAAGTCGGCTCGTCGAGGATCAGCACCTCCGTATCCATTGCAAGCGCCGCTGCTATCGCAACACGCTGTTTCTGGCCTCCTGACAGGGTATACGGGGGGCGTTCCCGGAGGTGGGAGATACCGCAGAGTTCCATAACCCGGGTGATCCGTTCGTTGATCTCCTCCCTGGAGTTAAGCCTGGTTTCAAGACCTGATGCCAGTTCCTCCTCCACACTCGTGAAGATGAGCTGGGCATCGGCGTCATCGAAGACCATGCTGATATACCGGTTCAGTTCACCAACTCCTGCATAATCTGCAACGGGACGGTCCCTGAATGCAAGGTATCCGGTCAGGGTTCCGCCGAATTCGTGCTGGATGATACCGGAGAGTGCGTAACAAAGAGTGGTCTTTCCTGCTGCGGTAGGGCCGGTGACCAGTACCAGTTCTCCTGCACGGATAGAAAGAGTGATCTCCCGGAGGGCTGGTCTGGAACCGACCGGGTAGGTGTAACTGAGCGAAGTAGCAAGGATCATGATCGACGGGATAACGCCCGTGATGCCGGAATGTACAGCACCTGGGCGATGATGGTATTGATTATCGCGGTCGGGATAACGATCATCACCATCATGGCACTGAAGAAAGCGTAGAAACTTTCATAATTGAACGCCTTGAAGAGCAATCCTGGTGCAACCATCACCAGCAGCATGACGATTCCTATGAATGATATGCCGCTTGCAAAAGTTGCGAGCAGGGTTGATACTGATGGTGCTGCTGCGGTCCTGTTCTTCATCGCCTGGAATACGAGAAGACAGACAACCGCACCTATTGGTTCGCTGATCAGGTTCCCCGGGGGAAAGATGGAATGGCTGATAAGAGCACTGATAATCCCGCCGATAAATCCTATCCCGATGGCCTGGGAGAATTTCGGGACCACCAGCATGATGGCAAGGCAGTAGAAGACGATCACAAAGTTCGGTACAAGAAACGGCGGCAGTGGTGCGTATAATGCAGCTACCCGTGCAATAGCCCCGACTGCAAGCAGTATGCCAACAATGGCGATATCCTGAGATTTCATGGTAATTCTAGAGGTGAAAGATGATCTTATGCTGATACGATACACCGGGAAACCAGTTCCGGATAGGGTCTATTCACGCCAACGGCGGGGTGATCCCGGAGAGAGGGGGAGGTGATGGACATGTTGATTCATCTATGTATGAAATTGTTCATTACCCTATAAGAATATTTGGAGATATGCAGGTAATCGGTCGCGCTATGGCCAGTTAAATCCCAGGTAATCCTCGCGGCGCATTCGGTACGGTCTGAATGCACCCTGGTGCCAGACCCATACCTGTATTACGGTTCCATCCCTGAACTCCCTCATTTTTTTATCGTATTCCCTTCTCACGTGGCGTTTGTTCTCCCGCAAAAACAGTTCGCGGGTTGCGGTGTAAAATTCGATCATCTGCGTAAGCCATGCATATTCGTAGGCAATGGTCTCCCGTGCAATCGCCACCGCCTCTTCCCCCGCGATCTCGTGATGGTATTCACCGTGCGTATCAAGACCGCTTACCTGCCTGAACACCAGCCGCTTTCTGGCATCAGGTTCCCTGTGCAGCATGTACGGGTAGATCCTGCAGATTGAAAACCTGTTCTCATATATCCGGCACCTGTTGTCATGGAGATACACGCAGGTTCCGTCATCATGAACCCGGAGAGCATAACCTGATACGTAAAAAGAGTCGTCACCGTTATATAATTCAAAATAAGGTGCTGGAACGAGGGATTCCGAAGAATCTGCCAGTAAGCGTGCAGCCTCGTTTTCAAGCAGGAAAACATGCCCGTTGAACCGGGATGTACAACATTTTCCACAGAGAACACAGGAGAAGCCGACGTCGCTGATTATCCTGGCCAGATCTTCATGACTCCATTTCATGAGCAGATCCCGTTCTTCAGAGAGGAGGGCCAGTTCACGATCGATGCCTGGATCATTCATCAGCATACAGTTCTTCTCCTCTCTGCCATAGATATGCCGGGGCGGTGATCCGGACCTGGGTGCGGGAGGCCATCACCTATAATAGTTCCTTTCACCAATTCAGAGATACAATGCTTGAGGCTTTCGATCTCTCAGCCAGGATACCAAAGGAAGAATATTCGGCAATAGTGGAACCACTGGAGATCCGTACGGCAGAACTTCAGCGTGAAATCAGAAAGCGTGGAAAATCCGTGATTATTGTCATGGAAGGCTGGCGGGGATCGGGGATTACCCGGCTTATAAACCAGCTGCTTCCTGTCCTCGATCCCCGGGGTACCCGTGTTCATCCGATAGAAGAGCCCCACGATATCGAACGGGATCACGATATGTTCTGGCGATTCTGGGCACGTCTTCCTTCGTACGGCCAGATAGCGATATTTGACCGGAGTTGGTATACCGCAACGATAGTAGAGCGGTATAATGCAGGAAAGATGGAGGAGATACCCGAATCCGGGATTACCGATATCAACAATTTCGAAGAGCAGCTTATCAGTGACGGCAATCTCATCCTCAAATTCTTTCTCCATATAAGCAAGGAAGAGCAGAAGAAACGACTGGAGGAGATTCGGGACAGCCCGTTTACCATGCAGGCACGCTATCTCCGCAGGAAAGAGGGCATCTACATGGTAGGTCGTGATTTCTCCATGATAGACCGGATGCTCATGAAGACCGATATGCCTTCTTCCCCGTGGACCATCGTCGAGGCAGAGCAGATGAAGTATGCCTATATCCGGATCCTTAAAACCATCTATTCTGCCCTTGAATGCTGGCTTAATGAGAAAGGGGGAGGGCTGAAGGAGTCTGACCAGTCATTCCTCATAAAAAGCATGGCAGGGACCGAGACCAGTTCGCTCCTTCAGAAGGCTGATCTCACGAAGGTATACACCAGGCAGGAGTATAAGCCGATCCTTGAGGAGTACCAGAAGAAGATCAGAAGTCTTCAGATTGAAATCTTCCAGAAAGGTATCCCGGTGATTATTCTCTTCGAGGGATGGGATGCAGCGGGAAAGGGGGGCTGCATCATCAGGCTGGCTGAGGCCTTCAATCCGCGGGGATACGTGGTGGAACCGGTTGGCCCTCCAAACGACTGGGAAAAGATCCATCATTACCTCTGGAGATTTTATACCCGGTTTCCGCGAAAAGGACATATCACCATCTTTGACCGGAGCTGGTACGGCCGGGTTCTTGTAGAGCGGGTGGAGGGATTCTGCAGTGAATCGGAATGGCAGCGGGCATACCACGAGATAAACCTCATGGAAGAGGAGTTAACCAGGGAGGGAACCGTCCTCATAAAATTCTGGCTTCATATCGATAAGGATGAACAACTGGTGCGATTCAACGATCGCAAGAATGATCCGGCGAAAAACTGGAAGATCACTGAAGAAGACTGGAGAAACCGGGAAAAATGGGATCAGTACGAACTTGCCGTGAATGCCATGATCAGGAGAACCACGACCCCGAAAGCCCCGTGGACGGTCATACCTGCCAACAGTAAATATTATGCCAGGATAGCAGTCCTTGAAACGGTTGCAACAGGTCTTGAGAAGCGACTGAAAGAAAACAGTTAATGAAATGATCAAACTATTCAGGATGAATTCGGGAATAAAACGTTTCTGATCTCATCACACCTGTTGCGGTCTGTTTCAAACCGGCGCACAAACTCATATAACTCAGGGATTTCAATATCTGTCTCTATGGTTCCATCTTTTCGGATTGGATATATTCTTCCGAGGATCTCGATAAGTCTCTGTCCGATCAGGACTTTCTTCCGGATTATCCCGTACTCCTGAATTAATCCGGGATCGTCTCCTTTTTCCGTAGCTTCCCGTATCTGCCGGTCTATCTCCCGGGTTCTGTTTCCCACGCCTTCAAT
>JAJRBL010000084.1 GCA_028679485.1 Methanospirillum sp.
ATCGTTGAATGCGCATTCTCCACGACAATAGGCGGAGTGTCACTGCAGGTAATACAGCCACATATCATCATTAATAGGAGAAATGTCCCGAAAATTCCCATCCGATTGAGCTTATACATAATCCTGACCCATCGATATATACCTCTATAAGGTTTTATATATATAAAAATGTTAATTAAAAAAATGGCGTAGAATATCACCTAATGGCATTGATACTGCTCCCATCCCGATCAGTTCAGCTGGTGATGTTGAGTGATCCGGCTGATGCCGGGGAGGCAGAGTAGTACGGATGGACAAGGGTGGTGCCATTCATGTCATACCCGAACAGGTACCTTCCCCCTTTCACGAATTCTCCGTTCTTATCGTTTGAACTTCCCGATTGGATCCTCTTTTTGATTATTCTTCGCATAATCCGCTGCTCCTTCCAAGAAAGAGGTGGGATTATCGATATCAGCCAGCTGAAGGCAGGTTGCCGGGTTCATATCTGCAGTATTCAATGCCGTATCCCTGTCAGGTATTGACTGGTTCAGATCAACAGGCTGCTCTGCACCGTTGTTTCCCATGAGAACAATACAAAAACTATTATTCCAAAGAGTCTCCCCGGAGGTGACATATCGCCTGTTTGCAGAGCACGGAAAAAAAAGTTGTCAGAACGCCGAAAGGGAGATTTGAACTCCCGAGGTGTTACCACCAGTGGTTTTCAAGACCACCGCCTTCCCGGACTAGACTATCTCGGCTCCCTTATCATATCCGTATATCTGTCGTAAAAAGATATTGTCTGATCACCGATCAATACCCGTATATTGTTTGTGAATTTACCCTTTGAGTGAGGAGTTATTCTGAACCCATCCATAACAGTAACCGGAATTAATGGGCTTCCCCTTATCAGGGTAGGAGATGACGTTCCCCGCATGATATCAGAGCGATGCGCTTTTGCAGAAGGTGATGTCATCTGTATCGCAAGCACCATCATCTCCAAGGCAAAGGGGTATACCCGGAATCTGGATTCCATTATCGCCGGAGAACAGGCTATGCGTATCGCGGATAAGACCGGCGAAGATCCGAGGTTTATCCAGGTCGTCCTGGACCAGGCATGCGATGTTCTGATAGAAACACCATTCACCCTGACCCAGTTGCCCTGGGGACATGTCGGGGTACGATCTGGAGTGGATGCAAGCAATGTGGAAGATGGCATGATCATCACCCTCCCGCCTGATCCTATGAAAGAGGCAGACGAGATCCGCGAAGAGATCAAAACCATCGCGGGAAAGAACTGCAGGGTAATTATCACCGATACCTGTGGGAGATCGTTTCGTCGCGGGCAGACCGGGCATGCGATCGGATGGAGCGGGATGGCCGCAATCCGTGACTTCAGGGGAGACCATGACCTCTTCGGGAGAATGCTCGAGATCACTGAAGAAGCAATAATCGATGAGATCGCCGGATTTGCCAACCTGGTGATGGGAGAAAGCAACAATGGGATTCCAGCAGTTCTTTTCAGGGGCATACCCTCCTGGAACGGCCATGATAATCTCTACTTCAATCCCGACGAGGATATCATACGCAAATCGCTTGAAAAAAGTGAAAACGGATCTAAAACTGAACCATATTCAGGACGAAAATAACTACAGCACATACAACCGCAGCTCCCATAACTGCATACGGACTGATGTGGACTGCACGCCGGTCTTCACTGTCATAATAATTGACGAGACCAGCAGAGGAGATTAATCGTCCACCTGCCTTCTTTGCCATAATCTATATCTTACCGCCGAATTATATAAAAACAAGGCCGGCAGCATATCATGACTGATGAATACTCTGTATCCGGAACAGCACTGACCGGTGATTTCCTTGAGGCGCAGAATGTCACCATTACCGTGAAGAATGGTATCATTACCGCAGTAGAAGAGGAAAAAAGGTCTTCTCCCTACTGGATCTGCCCTGCTTTTTTCAATGCCCATACCCATATCGCCGATACCGTTGCCATGGATATCTCCTGCAGGGGTACTCTGGAAGAACTCGTCACACCTCCGTTCGGCCTGAAACACCGGATATTAGGACAAACTCCCGGGCCGGAACTTATCCGTGCGATGCGGGGAACCATAAACGAGATGATCACATCGGGGACTGCAGGATTCGCTGATTTCCGTGAAGGAGGGGTAAAAGGTGTTGCGGCATTGAAAAAAGCAGCAGAAAAACTACCTATCCGTCCGATCATTCTCGGCAGGGCCGGAGGTGAGTCTGTCTCTGACGGGGCAGGGATAAGCAGCGTCAGGGATACCTGTTATTCTTCTGACATTATCTCCAGAATGAAAAAAGATGGTAAAATCGTGGCATTTCATGCCGGTGAAAAAGACTCCGGGGATATAGAAGATGCGCTGGATACAGAACCGGATCTCCTTGTTCATTGTACTCATGCGACGAAGAGGCAGATCCGGATGATAGCGGATGCCGGAATACCGGTCACCGTATGTTGCAGATCCAATTTTCTTCTGGAAGTTACCCGGGGCAGAAGGCACCCCCCAATACGGGAGATGCTCGAAGCAGAGATTCCGGTCCTTATCGGAACAGACAACGCGATGTTTGTCCAGCCTGACATGTGGCAGGAGATGGCATTCATCCATACGGTGTATGGTATTTCTGAGAAGAGTATACTCACCAGTGCAACATCCGGATTCGCGCCTGCAGGGATTGAACATACCATTATGCCAGGAAATATCGCCCGTTTTTTTGTTCTTGA
>JAJRBL010000085.1 GCA_028679485.1 Methanospirillum sp.
AGTGCCGCTCCTGAAGTGGAGGAGCGGATGGCGCAGATCCACGATTCGCGACTCGGTGTGCTCCAGAAACCTGTTTCCCTCAATGATCTGAGAGAAGCGATCCTGAAATATCTCCCGCCCGCGTGACTGTGTCTTTACGTCCGGGCGGTATTATGTGAGGGGGATTAATGTCCGGGTTTTTGGAGGAAGATAACTGGGGAAGTTCATTCATTATTACAATGCACACCAGAGTGTCTGTATCGGATGTGATTTCTCCGGCCGGTTCTTCAGGCTTACCCTCAGTACTATTTTTATCATCCGCCGGAATTAAATCGCAATGATTTAATATTTTTAAACTATTTTTACACAGTACCGGATATTCAACAAACCATGAATCAGCCCATCCAAATCTCATGTATTTCCGGAGAGCGGGCACACAGGATTTCCCGGCTGATCCAACTCATAGCCCTCGTTCAAATCCCCCTCCCATCATGAACCCAGACATACCGTTCATCTCCAGGAAGAAACGAATATGGTGTTTGATCGGACACTTGCGGTGTGATATTGCGGGCATATCTCTTTTAAAAAACTTACGATTGGACGCCGTGAGTCATGCAGGCTCTCAAAAATTTTTTCGGATCATCCGGATATCCCATGCCGATAAGGATCTCTCAATCCCTGTAACCCGCTACTTAATACACCCGTTCCGGGTTTTTTCAATGCTTCATCTGAACCGTATATGCCTGCCCCCTTCTGAACTAATGGAGGTACTCCATGAACCATGCGACCGTCCTTGTTGTTGAAGACGAAATTATCGTCGGCATGGATATTATGAAAACTCTTGAGTCGATGCACTATCATCCAATCTGTGCTGTCTGTAATGCCGATGAGGCGATTTTCAAGGCACACGAGTTTTTGCCGGATGTTATTTTAATGGATATCGGGATTCCCGGTACTGTTGACGGGCTCGGGGCGGCACAGATCATCCGGGACGAGCTGGATATTCCGGTAATATTTGTCACCGCATATGGAGATGATGCGATCATCGAGAAAGCAAAACGTGTTCATCCCTATGGATATGTACTCAAACCAATCCGGGAACGTGACCTGAAAATTTCAATAGATCTTGCCCTGTCCCGGAAATCCCGCGAAATGCAGGACCGTAAGAGGGGAACGCCGGCCCTCCCGACGGGCACAGTCTACAAGCCGGATGAGGCCACTGGGGCATATACCAGTCTTTCGGATATCAGGTCATTGTTCCTCAAGGGTTTTTTTAAGGATGTTGTCCTCTTCCTCTATAGTAATACTGAAGTGAAGGAACAGGTCTTCACTTCGTTTATTGAACGAAGCCTGAATGCACGGGGGGATGTGCTGTTTGCCTATTCGCTCTCCCGGGCGCATAAGGTTTTCCTCCAAGAGATCCAGAAAGGAAAGATCAGGATCTGCCGGATGAAGAGCGGGGAACTGCAGCCCCTTAAAAAAACACTTTCAGATTATTCTGAACGGTCAGGCAGCACAGACCCCGTTCCCCTGAGGATTATCATCGATTTTTCCGAACGGCATAATCCTGATGACCTCCAGGCTTCCGTTGATCAGGTTATTGCACTCCGGGATGCCGGAGTGCCCGTATCCGGCATCATCGCACTGGCGGTAGGGACCTGCGAGGATTCCCTGATAAGCGTGCTCTCGCAAAAGATACCCAACATGGTAGTAGCAACCAGCCGGGGAACCCTCATCTCCAGTGCAGACCAGTCATTTCCCCTGGAATCGCTCTCGTATCTTCCCCAGTCCGTTGTTGATGAGACCGTGAAAAAGGTGCTGGAACCGGTGGTTCTTTCACTTCTTGAAAAACCGATATCCGGGCACGACATTCTTGAGGAGATACGGGGGCGTTATAACATATCGGTTCCCAAGGCAAGGGTCTATATGCAGTTGTATGCCCTCCAGAAGAGAGGGTATCTTTCCGTGAGTACTGTAGGGAAATCCAAAGTGTATGCTCCGACAGAATCCGGGAAAAAGCATATCCGGCAGAAACTGGATGAGTTCAAATCCACGTTCCATCACATCCTTGCGGAGATGGCTGATAAAAAAACCGGCAATAACAACTCCTGGGAGAAAAGAGAATAAATTGTTCTCCCACCCATTATTGCTCTTTCTTCCTGTCCTTATTCTTGTTCTCGGACCGACGGTCGTACAGGATGATGCCGACTCCCATTACCAGCAGGACAGCAAATATCCCGATGAGCAGGACGAGATTGTCCGCAATCAAGCTCCCGATAGTTCCTGACGGTGTGTTCCGGATACTATCCACAGGTTGTTGTGGCTGGGATACCGGTGCGGTGCCGGTCTGGTTTTTCAGGCCGACCAGGCCAAACGCTGATAATCCCTTCGGAGATATAGCCTGGAATGCGAGGTTTCCCTCATTATCGGTGCCGGTATAACCGGATGCGAGTATATCGGAGATACCGTCATCAGAGAGATGTACGACACCTATCGATGGTACTCCACCATGGTCCGTAACCCATTCCGGTGGGACGGTCAGGATGATGGTTGCCGGCCCGGTTGTTGCAATGTTGGTTTTCCCGATAACCACACTATATGCAACAGATTCGACCTGCTGGTTATTGGCGAGTG
>JAJRBL010000086.1 GCA_028679485.1 Methanospirillum sp.
CAGCCTCTTGATAAAAAGGGTTGTATTGCATTCCTGCACCTGAGCGCAGGGAAGGCAGGATGAAGGAAGACACGTTATTTTTTTGGAGGTGGCGATCCTGATGCGGATTTCTTTTTCTGGTAATGTTCGGTGATTTTGGTAAAATATGCTATCTTATCCATTTCAAGCCCGTATAATGCAATCCCCATTTTATCCACCGACACGATCTTGTACATCTGCCTGATCTCTTCAGGTACCCTGCTCCCCGGAATGGCCTTCATGTTGATAAAATTCTCTATCTGTACCTGGAAATGTTTCTGGAGGAGGATTCGCATCTCTTTTATATATGAACGCAATTGCTTGATATCTTCCTGGTCCCAGTGGAGGATATTCTTTTCAAGTTCGGATATCCGGTCAATTACCTCCTGACTCTCTTCGATATGTTCATCCACCGCCTGTGCCAGAGCCATCTCCGCCATTTCCGCACTGTCAATATTTTCATATCCCATGGGGATCTATCTCCTGTGAATTTCTCTACCTAAGTTCCGCCTCAGCAAGCATCAATATTATTCTTCATACGTTTGGTGGTTTCCATACCGGGACCTGATCAAATCTTTCAGTATATAAGATCCTGAGTAGTTCTTCAACAGAGGCACTGACCGGTCCGGTAAGTCCGGTATCTGGTTCGATGCAGCCTGGTTGGATCCCGATAAGTATAACTCTCTCACAGAATAAACCGAGCTGACTGATAAGATGGGTAAGCGGCAGTTGATGCGAACCTGTCCCGCAATCCCTGACGCATTCGGAAGGGATCTGCCTGACTGTTCCCGGAGCAAGATCCATCTGTACGGCGTCGATGATCACGATCAGTTCCGGATTTTTGTCTCTTATCGGCCTGATAAAATTTTCCGGCATGATCCCTGCATCTATAGGGATCCACGCGTCTTTTGAGAAGCGATGCACGATGGAGATACCTACCCCGTCATCACCCAGAAGATCATTACCTGTACCGAGAAGAATCTTCATGGAGATCTCTTGCCTTTCCCGTGTGATGAAGCAACCGATGATTTCTGCGGGAACTATTTAATAAAAAGCCGGACAATTTTCACAGGATGGGTCTGGAAAAATTGGAGGATATTGTTGATATTCCGTATCCCCAGCATCCGCATTGTGCAACCGTTCTCGTACTGGATACCTCTGCATCCATGTCAGGTAATAAGATCGCAGAACTGAATGAAGGACTGCGAATTCTGACCGATGAGTTACGGGAGGATGATCTTGCCATGAAACGAATCGATCTTGCGATCATCTCGTTTGGGAAGGGTGTTGAGTTAATAAGGCCTTTTACCGGCATATCTGCGTTTGTTCCTCCCGAACTTGTCGCCGGGGGATATACTCCTATGGGGGAAGCAATACTTGAAGCAATCAGGGTCGTTGAAGAGAGGAAAGAAGAGTACAAGGAGATAGGCACGGATTATTACCGTCCCTGGATATTTCTGGTCACTGACGGTCAGCCGACTGATATGAGGAGGGGTGATTCCCGGTGGCAGGAAGTGACTGATGCGGTTCATACCGGGGAGAAAGAACGAAAATTTCTGTTCTGGGCTCTTGGAGTCGACCAGGCAAATATGACCCTGCTACGGGAGATTTCGCCTCCTGAACGGACTCCCCTGATGCTTCGGGAAGCGAAATGGGCTGATATGTTCCTTTGGCTTTCAAAGAGTCTGTCACAGATCTCTGATTCGCGGGTAGGTGAACAGATCTCTCTTGAAAGCCCGGTAGGACCGGAAGGCTGGGGAGTAATCCAACTCTGAAACGCATGATGAATCCATCTTTTATGGTCTTTGGCGCATCCGTGCCAGGCCTGCGGCATACCCGGAACCAGGTTCCTTGTGAGGATGCCTGTGTACATGCGGTATTTCCCGATTGTTCGATCGTTGCGGTGGCAGATGGTCTCTCCTCTGCCGGGAACGGAAAAGCGGGGGCAGAGACCGGTACCCGTGCCTGTGTGGATGCTGCATCTGCCCTCACCTGTAAAGACGGGATGAATCCGGGTGATATCATCAGGGAGGCAATGTCCGCAGGAAGATCGGCGATCCAGGCCCTTGCGGAGAGGGAGAATGCTCCGCTTGCCTCATATGGGACAACGATGCTGCTTGCATATGTCTCTCATGCAGGTGTATGGTGCGGTCATATCGGGGACGGGGCTGCGGTCTGTGTGAGGGGGGATGATGTCTCCATCCTCTCTGCTCCTGGTTCTTCTGAATATGCGAATGAAACCGCTGTTCTTACTGCTTCTGATTGGGAAACATATCTCCGGGTATCATCAGGTTCACCCGGAACCCTTCTTCTCGCCACCGATGGATGCCAGGGGGCCGTAATCCGGCGTGAGAACGGGAAATATTCACCCTACCTGCCTTTTGTTCTTCCTTTAGTGCACTCCCTGTACAGGTTTGTTGATGAGGAACGTGATGTTGCAGCCGCGATCCGCGATCTCCTCTCTTCTGAAAGGATGCAGGCGCTCTCGTCCGACGACATGACGCTGGCAGTTGTCCTCTCTCTTCCCGGTGAGTCCGTCTCATGATCCCGCGTTCATCCGGAGAAGATCCCAGAATCCGGATCGATCGCTTGGAGATTGTAATCTCCCGGAGTTCTCCGTTACCGGTCAGGGAGGAGATCGTCGTGTTGAATGAGGGGAGCGGAAGACTGCACGGGACGATCAGTTCCTCAGTCCCGTGGGTAAAGATCCTCGATAATACCCTGGACACGAGGTTTATCCAGCGGATCTCGCTTGAGATCCACGGGTATGAAACCTCGAAAGAGCTTGAGACAGATGTTGTTATCGTCTCATCGGGGGGGAATGCGAAGGTCAGGGTTCTTGTCAGACCCTTTCCGGCATCTGTTCCCCTCCTGTATCTCGATAAGAAGGTCTACCAGTTTTGCAGGGTTATTAAAGGAGAAGTAGTCTCATTTTCAATTCCTGTAAAGAACCGCGGTGAGGGTTTTCTCTCCGGGACAGCGACACCCCTTTCTGAATGGATCGAGATCCCGTCCCGCGGGATATGGACCCGGGATATCCAGGTAATTCAGGTCCGCCTTATGACATCCAGGGCTCCTGCGGCCATTTATCCGGTGGGCAGGATCAGGATCAGAACAAATGGCGGTACTGAGACGGTCGAGGTATCGATCCATCGTTCCCCGGAAAAAGGACCTGCGGTTCAGGTATCCCCCTCTACGCTCCGGATATCCTGGGTAACGAAAGGAATTATTGAAGAGAGAATCATCATAAAAAATACCGGTACCGGTATCCTGCGGGGAACAATTCCCGGGAAATTCCGGTGGATCAATACGGTCCCATCGATCTTTTCCGTGGAGAATACCTGCAGGATTTCGCTCAGGGTTGACACGCGCCAGGTTTCCGAAACGATTCCGGCCTCCGTAACCCTTGATATCATCACAAACGTCGGTGTTTATCCCCTGCATATCGAGATAAGCCGGAAAAACATTCAGACGGTGACACTCCACAGCAGAATACCTGTTCGTCAACGGCCACGATCCCGGATGACCGTTCTCTCTCAGGACGGTTCTCCGTTACCCCTCATTTATTCAGGCAAATCCGGGGGTGAGGGTGAGATCTGGTACATTGATGGTGATGAAACCTCCTGTGTAAAGATTTTCCGGCCGCACCGGTCCGGCAAGGAGATGGAGCACAAACTCAGGACGATGCAGGCAAACCCGGTACCGGTACCACACCATACCGGGTTATGCTGGCCACTTGGCATTGTGAGTACTTCGGATAAAAAGGGACGGTTCCTGGGATATCTGATGAAACGGCTTGATTTTTCATTATGGAGACCGGTTCATGCCTGGTATGACTCTGCGGAGTGTGATTTCGGGTTCTCCATGGATGCAGCAGGAAGATTAGCCGAACTGGTCCGCGTCATCCATTCATCGGGTCACTGTATCGGGGACTTACGGGAGAATAATGTTTTCATCAGTAACAAAGGTGAAATCTGCATTATCGATACGGATTCGTTCCAGGTCACCGATCCTGAAACCTTCCGTACATGGTACTGCAGGGTAGGTACCGGCGAGTATCTTCCTCCCGAATTGATTGAAGGATCCTTTGAACAGCAGGATATCGACCGGCTTTTTGCGGATCGGTTTGCCCTGGCAGTCCTGATATTCCGTTTTCTTATGCAGGGTGCCCACCCGTACCAGGCACGGGGGCCCCTCATCGAGGATGCCCCGACTACGATGGACAAGATTCGCAGGGGATACTTTGCCTATGAGCGTAAAACTCCCGGAATCTTACCCCCTGAATATGCTCCCCCCTATGACCGGATTCCACCGCAGATACGAGCACTTTTTCATGAAACCTTTGTAACCGGGCATCATAATCCCCAGTTACGGCCTGATCCCTCCAGATGGGCGGAGGTTCTCGGATATTCCCGCGTATCCGGTCGTGAAGTGGCTGGTTATGGGGATCCGGCATATTCAGGCAGGGAGATATTCCCGGCATCACATCACCTGAAGCCTGCCTACTCGGATGAAAACAGGTTATCTGTGGAGGTAGGCAGAAGAGTCTTCAGGATTCACCATGGAGAGATCAGGCTCACTGACAGATCCGGTCTTCAGATCCTTTTTCTGGCAGATGGTCTCTCTCCTGCCCCGGTATGTACCTTAAAACGCGATATCCTGCCTCCTTCGGTACTGGTTCCCGGAACCGTCGTGTATGGGCCGGAGGGTACCTCTGTTGCGTACGGAGCCCTTATTCCGAAGATAGATCCCGGCAGATACGTCCACTGGCATATCGCTGCCGATGGAGCGAGCAGATATGCACGATGGAAAGACCGGTTTTCATTCAGGCACCGGGTGGCGGCATGCAGAAACCTTGTTTCTGCACTGGTATCCGCAACAAAGAATGGTCTTGTTCCGATAAGCCTCTCGTACCGCTCGGTTTTTGTTGCTCCCGACAGCTCGGTCAGGATCCTTGCAACGCCGGATATCTGCTCTGGACCTTATACCGGAAGAAACCAGAAGATTCTTGAGGATATCCGTAATCTCATCGTCCGGATGCTCATGAACGGGTACTCCCTCTCATATTGCTGCAAGGACAAATCCGGGAAGCTAAGAAGGGTGATTCCCCCACCGGAGGTGTTGCCGTATCCTCTCCTGAAGATCGTGTATGGAAAGTCTGACGATGATCCGGCAGATCTCTCCGGTATCCTGCAGGACTGGATTATGAGATGCGAACAGGCATTCTGGTCGCTGTGCCCGTGTCCGTCACATCCTGACCACTGGTTCCCGGTCATTCCCGGTTGGTGCCCCTGGTGTACTCCTTCCGGTGCATGGACTGTCCAGCTGTCAACAAGAGCCCCGATTCCTCTGCTTGACGATGGAACTCGTACTGACTCAGGTGGATGATTCCCTCAAAAACCAGGGATTTCATGATTTTTCCGGATAAGGGAATGAAAATTGTTTTGATGGGATTGTTCTCCCGCGATTCTGTATGGATACACATAATTGTATCGTGCACTATATGGATCAGATGGAGTATTGTATCACGGACATTTTTTTGTACAGTGATATTTCTGGCAAATACCTAATAGTGAATACTTAGAATAGTATTATGGGGCATTCATCACATGGCGGAACTCGATCTATCGGCGAGCGAAGATACTAGAGGGGATATTGCAGATCTTCTCGGAAAAGAAGAACGGAAGATTCTTACAACTGGAAATGCTGAAATAGACAAAAAAATTGCAGATGGTCTTCCTCTCGGGTCACTTACCCTGATAGAAGGGGAGAACGATACCGGGAAGTCTGTATTGACCCAGCAGTTCATGTGGGGAAGCATGCATAACAATCTCCGGGTAGATCTTTTCTCGACTGAACTTACTACAAAAAGTTTTCTGACTCAGATGGAATCGATGTCTCTAGACATCTCGGATTTCTTTGCCTGGGGTTATATACGTCTTTTTCACTGCCACCTCGTGGAGTTCAAATGGACTCCCGATGCGATGAATGACATTCTGGACCGGATAATTACCCATGTCAAATTTAGCAACACTGACGTGGCAATTATCGATTCTCTCACGATATTTACAGAATATACAACAAACGAGTCTGTTCTTTCTTTCCTTACGCAGGCGAAGAACATCTGCGATCAGGGAAAAACCATCCTCATTACCATGCACAGTTATGCATTCACGGATGAAGTCCTCACGAGGGTGCGGTCTATATGTGATGCCCACCTTCTGCTGATGAGGAAACTTATGGGGGATAAGTATGTCATGGTACTTGAAGTGGTCAAGGTCAGAGGGGCAAGAAAAACAACAGGTAACCTCGTCAGTTTCGAAGTTCATCCCGGATATGGTATGAAGATTATCCCGGTTTCTGTTGCGAAAGTCTGAAAATGCCACGTCTACAGATTCAGGGAAAGATACCGTTTCAGGAGGCTGAGAGTCATGATACGGAAGAATGTGTACTTAATCCTGAATCTTGTGCTTTATACCGGATGCTTCCGGCCAATGCAAAGGAATATGCAAAGAATTATCCTCATCTTCTTGAATATCTCCATATCTTTCCGGTCGATGAGTTTGGAATTCCCCTTTTCTTCTCAGAATTAAAACGGGATTTGAAAGGAATAAAGGATCCAAACCTTATTTACCCGGCAAAACCACCGATTTTTATCCATATCTTTTTTGATCCGAACGATGTCAGGAATTTTTATATCCCGATAGAGCCGTCATTCATGCATAATGTCGGGAAGTTACTGCCGGCTATAGAGTTCAGGCTTGTCGATCTGCTTGATGCTCTGGAAGAGGATCCGGTAACTCCCGAGGAGAGGACGGCTGTTCTTAAACGACTCCTGCGGCAGGTCATGTTTGTCAAGAAACCCGGTGAAGCCATCGATCCGTCTCTCCTGAAGATCGAAGGTTCGAAGGGATTTGGCAACAAGTTAAAGGGATTTCTTGCAACGGATCTTACTGCAAAGGAAGATCCTGGTGCAGATCGTATCTTCGCAGATGTACCCCATCTTTCAGACGGGAGAATTATTGTAAATCCCCAGGAGTTCGATGCGATCGAGTATCAGATGATTCGTGACAAGATAGACGTGGGTATATTGTTTCCCTTTATCTCTGACAATTTTATCGAGGATATCACCTGCGATGGTCTTGGCCCGATCTTTATCGAGCATAAAATTTTCAAGGGTCTGAAATCAGTCGTCGGTTTTGACCAGGAGTCTGTGCTTGATGATTTCTGTATCAAACTCGCAGAGAAATCACGAAGGCCGATCACCTACCGGAACCCTATCGTTGATGCCACCCTTCCGGACGGATCCCGTATCAATATCGTATACTCCACCGAGATCAGTCGTCAGGGGAGCAACTTCTCCATACGTAAAGCGATGGACGATGTTATCTCGATTACCAAACTGGTGGAGTTCGGAACCTGCAGCTACGCGCTTGCTGCGTACTTATGGATCTGCATTGAGAACGGGATGTCCCTTTTCATGTCAGGCGAGACTGCGTCGGGAAAAACTACCTCCATGAATGCCCTGACGACTTTCATCTCTCCGGAATCGAAGATCGTGAGCATCGAGGACACTCCAGAACTGATTATTCCCCATAAAAACTGGACACGGGAAGTCTCAAAAGGGAAAGGGAAGGGTGAAGGAGAGGGAGGAGATGTCACCATGTTCGATCTTCTTCGTGCAGCACTGCGTCAGCGGCCTAACATGATCATGGTCGGGGAGATTCGTGGGGTGGAGGGGGCTGTCGCATTTGGTGCAATGCAGACCGGTCACCCGGTCATGAGCACGTTCCATGCTGCATCGGTTGAAAAACTTATCCAGCGTCTCACCGGTGATCCGATCCTCATTCCAAAGACCTTTATCGATAATCTGAATCTTGTCGTCATCCAGAGTGCGGTACGGCGTCCGGATGGATCTATGGTCCGGCGGCAACTGAACGTGTCTGAACTGGTGGGATATGATCCCCAGAGTGGAGGTTTTTCATTCGTCGAGGTTTTCTCATGGGATCCGGTGACTGATACCCATGAATTCACCGGAAAGGGATCCAGTTTTCTCCTGGAGAACAAGATTGCAACCATGCTGGGTATTCCGGAGCACAAAAAAGCCATGATCTACATGGAAGTCGACAAACGGGCAAAGATCCTGGAGAGGCTCCACAAGGCAGGGTATACCGATTTTATCGAGCTCTTCCTCATGCTCACCAAGTTGAAAAAACAGGGACTCCTGACGATAGATTACTGATCATATGGCATTTGAAGACCTGCTGAATAAAATCCGGGCGAAGAACCAGGGGAAGATCCCCTTTGAAGATACTCTCTCCGGAATATATGCAAAACTGTACAAGTTTCTTATCGAAGATAAGTACATGGGGTCAGATCTCCTCTTTATGCTCACGTATATGGCAGCGATCATCACCGCGAATGCCTCCCGGCCTGAAATATTTGCCTACACGGGAGCAAGATCCGAATATGTCTCAACGAAATATATCCGTCGCGCGGATCTGCTGGTAAAACGGTGGGGGTATAGTTATGTCGAAGCTCTCACGAATGTTGCGAAAAAGATAGAAAATGATATGCTTTTTTCGATGATAAACCGGTATGCGAATGCCATTGAATCAGGTGTCCCTGATAATGACTACCTTACCAACGAGCTTGAGACGATACGGAACGTCTATAGATCCACTTTTGAACAGGGGATAGAGATGCTCAAGAAATGGAGTGATGCCTATATTGCGATGCTCTTTTCCGGTGCGCTGGTTGGCATCATAATCATGGTATCCATCGCCATTTATGCCCCTGATAATATCCAGGGCACCCTTTCGATGTCTTATATGATTATCCTCTTTATATCCGTTCTGGGTGTAGGCACCATGTACAAGGCGGTCCCTGCCGATCCAAAAACACACCGTCTGCCCCATGGTTCTCCAGAACAGAACATGATACACCGGATGGAGAAGAAGATTGTGCCCATACTTGGTGTCATCGTTCTCCTGCTGTTTCTGCTTGGGATGAACTATGGCCTCATCCTCATGCTTATCGGAATGCTTCTGTTTCCACTGGGAATCATCAGTTACATTGATGATGGAAATATTACCATCCGCGATGCAGAATTTCCGACATTTATCCGCGGAGTCGGGGCTGTTCAGGGTGGAAAAGGAACTACCATCGCACCCGCCATTCAGGATATTGATAAAAAATCTCTGCCATCACTAGAGCCACTTATTAATGCTGTCTTTTCCAAACTAAATCTGGGACTTGATGAGGACCGGACATGGCAGCGGTTCATCAATGATGGGGGGAGTTATCTGATCTATAAATATCTCAATATTTATCGTGATGCGCTTCGGTTGGGGGGCAGGGCTGACACGGTCGGGCAGATAGTCAGTTATTCCATGCTTGACCAGGTTCTGCTCAGGGATCATCGGCATACCATCTCGATGGGTTTTCTCGTGCTCCTTATTCCTATGCACGCGATGATGGTTGCGATATTTTTGTTCCTCTACCATATCCTGGTAACCATGGGGGATGCTATCGCGGAAAAAATGGCTTCGTTTGCCGAAGCGGGAGCTGCCCTTTCCTCTGGGCAGGGAGCTTCCATAGCCGGTGCGATGACCGGGAGCATGTTCGTATTTGCTAACTTTGACAAGGTGGCAATCGGTGTGTACGTTATCATTATCATTACCATGCTGACCGTTTCAAATATCATTGCAGGGAAGATTGTATCTGGGGGAGACAATTCGCTGGTGTATTTTTTCGCAAGTCTCCTCTGTCTGGTAACCGGGCTGATATACATTGTTGCCCCGATCCTCACCGCGATGTTCTTTAACATTCCCCAGTTCCAGGAGGTCTGACAGATGGTTGAATTTTCGGACTCATCCCGTCGTCTGGTCATCTTTATAGCGATTGTGCTCGGGGGTTCCATCCTCCTGATATTTGATATCCCGGTACTGTATCTCATCATGGTTGTCATCGGTATCGCGGTGATTCTGCTCGTGATCACCGGGACAATTATCCTCTCGGAGATCATCC
>JAJRBL010000087.1 GCA_028679485.1 Methanospirillum sp.
AGAACCGCCGTGATATTATCCATTCCGGGACGAGCCTTCGTATCTCCTTCTGAAACAACAATCCAGAGGTTCTGTCTGGCCATAGGGGAGACCAGTGTTGGATCCCACTGGCCGGCCACCAGCAGGGAAGCGGCAAACAGATCAGGATACTTGATATCCATGGCAATGGACGACATACAACCCATCGACTGGCCGGTGGTATAGATCCGGTTCTTGTCAATGTTATACTGGTCTGCGATTACCTGAACCAAATCCACGGTCATATCCAGATATTCAGTGGCCCGTGAACTGTCGTTAACAATCACACTGTCGTACTGGGGTGCGAGAACAAAACATTCGTGTTTAGCCTGGTTCCGACGGCTCAGCCCAGACGACAGCCCCGAGACCCTGGGTTAAGGTCTTATTGTGCTGGGTACTGACCGCTCCTGCATCATGGATAAACAGGATCATCGGGTATGATCTCTTTGGATCGTAGTCTTTCGGCACATACAGATTATACATCAGGGTTTTTCCGTACTAGGAGTCAGTAAAACTGAACGGTAAAAAATCAGTAACAGTGCGAATAATCCAGGAAAAAGTATTGTTTTGCATACACCCGGCATGATACTCATATGCCATACGAAATTTTTAAACCTGTTGCAGACCGACTGCCGGTCACGTACCATCTCCCCCCGCTGAATCAGCCTTTTTTACTCCCCGAACATCCAACCGGTTGGTTGAAGAGACAAACCCGGGGAATCTGTCAATATTATATGAATCCGCAGGGGATGGGTCTAACCATGACTGATAATGAAATCCCCTGCTCTATATCTGCGGTAATCCCGGTATACAATGACAGGGAATCCCTGGCCAGGGCAATTCCGGTTTCTCTCGAATACCTGGACCGGATAACCCGGATCTTCGAGCTCATAATTACAGAAGATGCAAGCACGGACGGTTCTTATGAACTTGCCCGCAGCTGGGCAGAGAGAGATCAGCGGATAAAAGTCCGTCACCGTGATAAACGGCTCGGAAGGGGTTCTGCCCTGAATGAAGCGGTATTATCCGCAACCGGGGATATATTCTGTTACTTTGATGTCGACATGGCAACAGACATGACCCATCTCTCAGAACTGATTACAAGCATCAGGAAAGGGTATGATATCGCTATCGGCTCCAGGCTTCTGAAGGAGAGCAGGATCACCAGGAGCCCGGACAGGGAGATGAAGAGCAGGGGATATAATCTCCTGGTAAGGTTATGCATCGGAGGAGATGTCAGGGATCACCAATGCGGATTCAAGGCTTTCAACCGCATGAAATTACTCGAACTGCTTCCTTCTATCCAGGATACCCACTGGTTCTGGGATACCGAGCTGCTTGCGTATGCTGAGCGGAGGGGATACCGTATCAAAGAGTTACCGGTTGTCTGGAAAGAAGGACCGGGAACCACCGTAAAAACCCGGGATATCCTGCTCATGGGGAGATCAATTCTTGGTCTCCGGCTCAGGCTGCTGAGAGAGTCAAGAACTCCCCCTTCTCCTGATCAATATCCCCAACCATCAGGTGGTATCTTCACACAAACCGGTTTTATGCATCTTAAATAAGTGAGGAGAGATATCCGTCGTGCTTCGTGAACAATACTGCCTGTAGACATTCAAACCGGGGGTGAAATCGGTGAATATTCAGGATATAATCCATACCTATCAGTCAAAACTTATTCTCCTGGGAATTATCCTTCTTGCATCACTATTTTTCCTCTTCAATCTTGCAAAGGAGGGGTATTCCAACGAGTACTATGCCGCTGCGGTGAAGAGCATGCTCACCAATCCAGGCATCATCATATATAATTCGTATGATCCAACCGGATTTGTCACGGTTGACAAACCGCCGGTGAGTCTCTGGATTCAGACCCTGAGTGCAGCAATACTTGGGTTTTCAGGGTCTACCGTTATTCTTCCGCAGGCACTAGCCGGGATCTGCTCGGTTCTCCTGCTTTACCTGCTCGTGAAGAGATCATGGGGGAGTACGGCAGGGCTTGTTGCTGCATTTGCCCTCACGATCACCCCCATCTTCGTAGCGGTTGCCAGAACCAACAACATGGACGGGTTGCTCGTTTTTGTTCTTCTTGGTGCAGTATTCCTTGCCGTTGCCGCCTGGAGGACCGGCTCTCCCTGGTATCTCATCGGGACGGCAGTCCTGATCGGGATTGGATTCAACATCAAGATGATCCAGGCATTCGCGATTGTTCCGGCAGGTTTTGGGATCTACCTGCTGAATTTCCGGTTGTCCTGGAAGAAGAAGATCCTGCACCTGGCCGCGGCATTGGCAGTACTGATAGTGGTTTCGGCATCCTGGGCAGTGATGATGGATCTCACGCCGGCAGAAAAAAGACCCTATATCGGAAGCAGCACTGGCAATTCAGAGTTTGACCTCATCTTCGGGTATAACGGGCTGAACCGGCTCCTTGGAGGGTTCGGGCCGTTTCGTAACGGAGGGGCAGGCAGGAATATCTCAGAACAGGGAGGAACTCCGGGAGGAGTCCCACAGGGTCCAGGCGGATCCCTCCCGCCTGGAATGAATAACGGAGTACCATCAAACCCCTGGACTGACGGGAATGCCACGTCACCAGGTCCCGGGTCAATACCCGGTAATCCCGGAGGAATGATGCCACCGGGAGAATCAGGAGCATTTCCGGGAAATCCACCGGGTTTTGGAGACGTAACCCCGGGCATGCCACCTTTCGGGATGGAGAACGGTGGGCGTCCGGGCGGTATGCCTGGGATGAACGACGGGGGCGAGCCCGGAATCTTCAGGATGGGAGACGCCGGAATGTCAGGGCAGATCAGCTGGCTGCTTCCTTTCGCCCTGATTGGACTTTTGGCCTGGGTTTGCCGGCCTTCCCGTTCAGCACTGGCTAACCTGAAAAACCTGGATGAAAAGGCCATCGTAACCCTGGCCCTTACCCTCTGGCTGGTTCCTGAACTGCTCTACTTCAGTTTCACCAGCGGGTTTTACCATACCTATTACGTGGTGATGGTCGCCATCCCGCTTGCCGGTCTTGTGGGAATAGGGGCAGTCCTGATGTATGATGCCTACCGGAGACCGGGGCTCAGAGGATGGCTCCTGATTCCAGCAATCCTTCTGACCGGTATATCCCAGTGGATATTCCTCAAGTATACACCCGGATTCCTGGAACCGCTCTCCTGGATCGTCCTTCTCGGATCAATAACCGGCGCCCTGGCACTCGCCATCTTCCGGACCAGGTTCTGTCAGGTACCATCCGGAATCCAAAAAGGAGTGGTGTTCCTTGCCATCGGCCTGCTCTGTGTTGTACCGTTCATATGGTCTTGTACCCCGGTGATCTACCAGGGGAGTGGCGGTATGCCGTATGCAGGTCCGAGTCTTATCTCCGGAGACGGGGGAGGCCCTGGGATGCATGGGCCAATGGAGGGAGGAGGAGATACCTCTGCCCTTTACTCGTATCTCTCGTCCCACCGCTCAGGAGAGAAATACCTGGTAGGAGTCGAGAGTTCCCGGTCTGCTGCAGATCTCATCATCTGTTATGGAGCACCGGTCATGACCATGGGGGGATTTTCAGGATCAGACCGGATCCTGACGAATGAATCCCTGAAAAAACTGGTTGATGAGGGAGGGATCAGGTACTTCCTGTCAGGCCAGGGATATCACGGAATGCCCGGAAGAGGGGAAGAAAGTGTCACCTCATGGGTACAGGACAACTGCCCGGTTGTCCCGGAGAGCGAGTGGAACAGGGCGAATACATCGGTACCTACCGGATCACCCATGCAGACTGCATTGTATGACTGCAGGGGGGTAGTTTGAGGAGGAGAGATGGAAAAATTCCAGGATGTATGGTTCAGATCCTCTCTCCGCCCTCTCCAGCATCTCTGGGGATTTCTCGTTATCGGAGGAGTCACCACCCTGACAGACATAGGTATC
>JAJRBL010000088.1 GCA_028679485.1 Methanospirillum sp.
CTTCAGATTGTTCAGGGCCTGATCGACCGGAACCATACCTTAAATCTCGTTTGTTTATTCAGAAGCAACGATATGCTTTCAGCGTGGGGACAAAACGCGTACGGCCTCGCACATCTGCAAAAGTATATCTGTACCCGCATCAATGAACTGCAAAGCAGTGATAAACCCCGGATATCATCCGGATGGCTTGAAACGGTGAGTGTTTCTGCTCATATGTACTTTCACCGCGATCAACTGGAACTGAACCTCTTCCTGGAAAAGATCAAAACAGGCGAGTTGTTCAGATCGTTTCAGCAGAGGTAGCGACACGGTCGCTCCCCATCTTTCCGTTCCCTTCCGGTATACCGGTTCCCGGATCTCCTCATGATACAGGGAGAAATCCGGGAAACATAAGAGAAACATTTTATATTCAGAACATAATATACAGGCCTGTGGTGCTTTTTGGATTCATTCCGGGAAGCATCGGGACAGCCAGACAGATCTTCACAGAGATGCCCCGGATACCATAACAATCTGCCTGTTTTTTTTATGACATGCCACAACCGGAGCATACTAACTTATAGGATAACAAATTGAGAGATATCGTATGCAGCTTGCTGAGTTCCGGGTCCAGAACTATAAAATTGTTGAGGATACCGGCTGGATTCCAGTCCCGAATCTCACTACATTCGTAGGAAAAAACGAATCGGGAAAATCCGCGATATTCAGGGCCCTTTCAAAACTTAATCCCTCCGATGGTGAAGGGTATGACGGCCTGAAGGAGTTTCCCCGCCACCGGTATGCTACCGAGATAACCAAAACCGACTGGCCCGTGGCATCAGGTCGTTTTCATCTTACAAGCGATGAAAAACGTTCGCTTACCGGAATATCCGAACTCTGCAGGGATGTCGATGATGTTGAAGTAACCAGGCATTATACCGGGAAATACAGCATCACCTACCATCCTGACATCGGTATGGACCTGGTGACCCCGGATGAACTGATATATGCAATAGATTATGGTATTGAACACATCAGGAACCTGACTGCCCCGGAAGGAAGGGGGGAGATCCTGGGAAGGATAAAGGAGGGGCTTTTATCATTCCTGGAAGAGCAGAAGAACTCAATCCCCGTAGACGGCCAGGTGCAGAAGAGACAACTCTCAGATCTCATCAATGCGATCAAAAGCCGGGCGAATGAACCATGGCAGCAGGAACTGTTAAGTCCGGTTACCGAGCCGATGTACCGTCTTATACGCCAGATAGAGGTATACGAGGGACTCATGGCAGCGAACCGGTATATCATCGAACACCTGCCGAAGTTCGTATACTTCGACCAGTACAGCGTGATAGAGAGCGCAATACATATCCCCACCTTTATAGCAACACTGAAGTCTCATCCTGATTCCCCAGGTTTACGGGCAACCCACTGTCTTTTCAGGCATGTAAACCTCGACCTGGACCAGCTGGACAAACTGGGTTCCCATAAGAATGCAACCGATGAGAATCCCATCATCAGGAGACAGGTTGATGAACGCTCCATTCTCTTATCGACCGCATCAAACCTGATGACGAGAAAATTCGAAAACTGGTGGGATCAACGCAAAATCAGGTTCAGGTATGACATCGACGGGGACTATTTCAGGGTATGGGTCTCCGATGACCTGGATCCCTCCGAGATAGAACTGGACCAGAGAAGTGCCGGTCTCCAGTACTTCTTCTCGTTCTATCTCATCTTCCTTGTTGAATCCGGTGATTCGTACCAGGACAGCATCCTCCTCCTGGACGAACCCGGACTTCAGCTTCATCCTACCGCACAACAACAGGCCTGTCATTTCTTTGAAAAGATTGCAGGGCAAAACCAGGTATTTTACTCTACGCATTCACCGTTCATGATTGACCTCGACCATCTCGACCAGGTAAGGGCGGTATATGAGGGCCAGAACGGTTCAACCAGGGTATCTGTTTCTGACTGGCCTGCGGATTATGACTCCCTTTTTCCCCTGCAGGCCGCACTCGCCTCAAAAATCGCGGAAAAAACTCTTGCCACCGGAAACCTGCTTATCGTGGAGGACATGGTGGACTTATGGCTCCTCCAGGCCATGAACTATGCCCTGCGATCAAGGGGTAAAAGCGGTCTTGAACCGGGAATTACCATCACTCCTGCCGGAGGAGCGGCAAACCTGTTTCCTCTTGCCCTCATGATGGGCACCCACCGGAGAAGGTATGCGGTTCTTATTCCGGGATATGAGAACTCGTCGGATGTCCTGGAAAGACTGACATCGGTGAGGATTGATAAAGGGAACAACCTTCTCCTGTACGATTCATACAGCCAGAAGAAGAGGGCATCAATCGAGGATCTCTTCTCTTCGGATTTATACCTCCGTTGTGTAAAGGATATCTATCCTGATATCCCCCTCAGCCAGATAACTGACAGGACACTTACAGACCGGGCTGAAGAGAGAGGGGTGGCTGAACAGGTGGCAGCGATTGTGGAAAAAAGACAGGGCGATCATTTCGAGAGATGGAAGGTTGCAGAACTTTTGTCGGACCGTATCTGTGAATCGCCGCAACAGATAAACGAGGATACCATAAACCGGTTTTCCGGCCTCTTCAACGAGATAAACCGGTTATGTTCTCCTTAATATCGTTCATATAGTTTATGGCACCATCTTTTTGAAAGTGTGCCTTATACTACGAAGTGCCATCCAGGTGCACGCTTTAGAATAACCTGTTCGTGCAGCATTCATGAATCCTGCCTGCGGGAGGCAAGTTCCTTCAGCACGGCTTTCCCTACCCTCTCCGTGGTTGCATCTCCGCCGAGATCAGGGGTTTTAATCCCGTCTTTCAAAACTGCCTGAATTGCTTCCTCGACTATTCTGGCATTCTCCCGTTCGCCGGCATACTTCAAAAGCAGCGCAACACAGCGGATTGCTGCAACCGGGTTTGCGATCCCCTTTCCTGCTATATCAGGTGCACTTCCGTGAACCGGTTCAAAGAGCGCAAGATGCCTGCCGATATTCGCACTGGGAAGCATTCCCAGGCCTCCTTCAAGATATGCTGCAGCATCGGAAAGAATATCCCCGAATATGTTGGTCGTGACAATCACGTCATACCTGCCGGGGTGCTGGAGAACGTCAAGAACCAGGGCATCGATATATTTTTTATCGATTGAAATCCCGGTCTTTTCCGCTTCTTCAATGCAGATCTGGAGGAAATATGCATCAGACTTCAGGACATTTGCCTTGTTGCCGATCGTCAGGTGCCGTCTCCTTTTCTTTGCACATGCACATGCAAAACGGGCAATGCGACGGGTTCCTGCTTCAGTGACAAGCCGTAAGGTACAGGCACGGTCTTTCTCCTGCCATTCTATCCCTGAATAGAGCCCCTCGGTATTCTCCCTGATGATCAGTATATCGAAACCCGGACCGAATACCGGGCGAAGATTGGCATAGAGATCGAGTTCCTTCCTTATCCGCAGTATCACACTCTGGTACTTCGGATCCGGAGGTGTGGTAATCGCCCCGAACAGGATCAGATCCGCCTTTTTAAGAGTCTCCAGTGTCCGTGCGGAGAGTGCATCCCCGGTACGTTTCCAGCATTCATATCCCAGGTGAACAGGGATATACTCCCATTCGGGATGAAAGTGCTTGAGTACATCGACCGCATACGGGATGACCTCGGGGCCTATCCCGTCTCCCGGAGCAATGACAACCGGTTTCATGTTTTACTCCACGTATGCACCAGTTCATAGACGGCATCCACGATCTGCTTCGGCGATGAACCCCAGTGAACAACCAGTCCCTCCTTTCCGTCGTGGACCTGGTAACCTGCCCGTTCAGCCCGGCAACACCGTGCAATAAACGGTTCTTCCTGCACGGCATTCACCGGACAGATATCTATAACCGGAAAATCCCTGCCATAACATGCACTCAGTACCTGCCTTGCGGTCAGGCATCCGGCAACCTGTTCGTCGCCAGAAAGGCGATCCGTATCGATGGTCCGGGTAAATCCGCCGGCTTTGCACGGATACACGTCTGCTCTTATCTCCCTGATGTCCCTGACATGATAACAGAACGATATCTCAAGTTCCCCGAAAATACCCGTCTTCTCCAGATCCTGCAACGTTCCGGCGAGATGAGGCCTCGGAGGAGTAACATCGTATACATGAACCCGGAGGAGTGCTTCAGGGGTTGGATCGCAGACAAAGGTCATGTGTTCATCTATCCCGGTAAAAACAGTACATTTTTTCCCGGTTTCCATAGCCCTCCAGATAAGATCGCCCCGGTTATGAAGAATGACCCGTTCCGGATAGCAGTATACCTCGTCTGCTCCGGCCAGTACCGATACCGATCGTATCTTCCGCATGATCCCAGGCCCGTTCTCAGGCTCGATGCCGAGTATCTCGTATCCGCCGGAAACCTCATGAATAAGGTATTCCGAGAGAAAATACACGAGATCGCCAACCGGCTTGTTACCCGCGTATCCCACGCACTTACAGTGAGGAGGGAATATCATCGCGATAATCTCCCTTTCCAGTATTCGTCAAGCCCGCCTGATGCAAGAATATCCTCCATCCTCGGGGAAAGGGGGCGGGAAGAGAACCTTCTCCCCTCCAGCTCTACCCATCCATCCGTGCAGTCATACGTGATTGTCATGCCATCCCGGCATCCGCGAAGTTCGCATTCCATCACCGGAAGCCCGATATTGATGCAGTTTCGGAAAAAAATCCGGGCAAATGTCGGCGCAATCACCACAAGAACACCTGCCTCCCGGAGTGCAACCGCCGCCTGTTCCCTGGACGAGCCACAGCCCATATTCTTGCCCGCTACCAGGACCGCTCCCTTCAGTCGCGGGGCAAGGCCTGGATCCAGGTCTTCGAAGACGTGGTCTGCCCAGACCTTACGATCTTTCGTCCTGAGATACCTGCCCGCGATGACAAGATCGGTATCGATGTCAGCCCCGATACAGACCGCATGTCCCCTCCCGTTAAGACTGGTCATACAACCTCCCGGGGATCGGTAATCTCCCCGCGTATCGCACTCGCCGCCGCAGTCGTGGGTGAACAGAGGTAATAAGATGCCCCGATTCCCATCCGGTTTTTGAAATTCCGGTTGGCTGTGGAGAGGGCGACCTCGCCCTCGCCAAGGACACCCATATGTGCACCGAGACAGGGACCGCAACCTGGAGGCCCGACGACACATCCTGCCTGAATGAGGTCTGCAAGGATCCCCGTCTTTGTCGCTTTCAGGTAATCCTGCATCGAGGCAGGCACCACGATCGTCCTGACCCGGACCTGTTTTCCTTTCAGTATCGCGGCTGCCCGGGCCAGGTCTTCGTACCGTCCGTTTGTGCAGGTACCGATAAATACCTGGTCGATGGGAGTTCCGGCAAGACAACCTGCAGACTGTATGGTATCGACCCGGTGAGGTACCGCACACACCGGTTCGAGATCGTCAAGGTCCAGGAATTCTTCCCTGACATAACCGGGATCATCCGGCGACTGCTCGTCGGCAGAGAGATTGTACCTGCCCAGGTACCGGGCAGTAACCTTGTCTGCATAAAAAAGCCCGGTCTTCGCCCCTGCCTCGACTGCCATGTTGCAGAGCGTCAGTCTGCCTTCCATGGGGATTGTCCCGGTACTCTCTCCGGTGAACTCGAGGGCCTGGTATGTCGCCCCGTCCATGCCGAGTCTCGCGATATACGACAATGCCAGGTCCTTCCATTCAACCCCCTTCTGCAGATCCCCGGAGAGGATGAAACCGGTTGTATCGGGAACACGAAGCCAGGTCTCCCCTGACACCCAGATGCCGGCCATATCGCTGGCACCGACACCGGTGGCAAATGCGCCGAATGCCCCGAGGGTACAGGAGTGGGAGTCTGCCCCGATCACGATCTCGCCAGGGAGAACGTGTCCTTCAGACATAACCTGGTGACAGATTCCTGACCCGATATCAAAGAAATGGACGTGTTCATGCCGTGAAAACTGCCGGAGTTCTGCCTGTAACTCAGCCGTCTGCGAGTTGTTTGCCGGGGACAGGTGATCATAGATGATATAGACTGATGACGGGTTTGCAAGCCGGGGAGAACCCATCCGGTCATACACTATTTTTGCCTGGATCCCGGTTCCATCGTGGGAAAAAGCCCGATCGACCTTCCGGTCAATATACGTGCCTGCCGGGGCACCCAGAATCTTCTCCGAGAGTGTTACCATTTCCTATATCCTTCCCGGTTACCCGGGAGATGATCTCCTGCAGAACCTGTGGAGTAATACCGCATTTGTCCTCACTTCTGTCCTTTATGATGGTCAGAACCTGTTTCACCTGTTCGTCCCCGATATGGTACCCGAAGGTATTGAGAATATGAACAAGCGCCCGTTTCCCGGTATGCTTCCCCAGGATAAACCGGCGTTCAACGCCGAGCAGCGATGGAGGAATGAACTCATACGTCTCGGGGTTTTCCAGGATTGCGGCAATATGGATACCACTCTCGTGGGCAAAGGCATTCGCACCGACGACCGGTTTTGTGACCGGCATCATGATCCCGGTATACTTCTGGACCCTTTCCGACAGAGCGGGAATTTCCGTCAGGTCATACCGGTCTATCCCGCCCTTCAGCACCAGCGAGACGAGAACCTCTTCCAGACTTGCATTCCCTGCCCTCTCTCCGATGCCGTTCACCGTGGTATGGAGCTGAAATGCTCCCAGTTCTGCCGCTATCAGGGTATTTGCCGTTGCACACCCGAGATCGTTGTGGGCATGTATCGCAATCGGAATGGGGGTCTTCGGAATGAGCTCCTTCATCACCCCTGCCATTTCCAGGGGGGTCAGCCGTCCGGTAGTATCGGCATAGGTCCCGTAGGATGCCCCATGTCTGCCTGCCTCCGTGTATATATCCAGCAATATGCCGAGATCAGTCCTTGAGGCATCCTCTGCCCCGAACCTGACGATAAGCCCGTGATCAATGGCATAATCCAGTTGTTCTATGGCGTTGGATACCACTACCTCCCGGGGTTTCTTATGTTTGTACCTGAGATGGAGATCCGAAAGGGCGATAAAAAGGCCGATCATGTCCACCTCTGCATCCAGGGCTGCATCGACATCCTCCCGGCATGCCCGTGCAAGCCCGCAGATTTTGGCATCAAGATCGGCCCGGCTGATACTTCTGATCATCTCCGCTTCATGGGGAGAGACGGTGGGAAAACCTGCCTCGATCACCTCCACGCCGGTTGCATCAAGGCGGGTAGCGATATCCATCTTCTCTTCAGCGGTAAATGAGACGCCTGGTGTCTGTTCACCATCCCGCAGGGTAACATCACATATCTCAACATGCCATGGTTTCATACGACGAGTTCCCCGGACAAGTACCCTGTACAACGAGGACCCGAAGACCTTCCCCAGGGCATATCATCCGATTTAATACCTCATGATCATCAGCGGTACATACCACCGGACGGGTAAATCCGATATAATCCAGGATATCAGGGACCGGCTGACGACCGGTCATTCCCATGCACCGGTTCTGAAGAACGATGCACAGGAGGGGATATCCTTTCACCTGCAGATCTATCAGCCCCTGGAGGCCCGAGTGGAGCAGGGCATAATCGCCGGTAAGTGCGATGCCAGTACTCCTTGACGCAACAGCCACGGAAGAACCCAGGCCATAATTAGCCTTGCCTGATGAATACGGCGGGTTCATGGAGAGGAGACTGCATCCGGTATCAGGGATCACCGCGATCTGTTTCTCCTCGAGCAGGGAAAAAACCGGCCTGAAAGGACAGTCATGACAGAGTGTCTGGGAATGGCCCCGTTCAGATCTCTTTACCGGGTAAATCCGCTGATCGGGCAAAGGAACCGGAAACGGAAGATATCCGGACTTTTCGAGGGAGGAGAGAGACGAACGGGCATGAACGGCTCGTCCGTACATGGTGAGATCCGGATCGGCAAGGCTTCCCCTGCCCCTCGCCGTGTCAGGCCTGAAGCCTTCATCCAGGGGCAGATCCTGTTCATCGGGGCAGAACCGGAGTAATGCAACCCGGGAATACCTTTCAGATGCGGCGAATGCCTCACCTACCGGATCGTGCCGGTTCATTTCCAGGACCGGGATGATAGCAACCGGCCCGTACAGCCGGGAATCCAGGATAACCTGGGTTCCGGATGCTGCCATGTCGTCCCCCGCCACGAGGACAACCCCCCCGGAAAGACCCTGGACTGTTGCATGAACAAGGGGATCCGAGAGGGTGTTCATACCGATGTTTTTCACGATCACGCATGCCCTTTTACCAGAAAGAGAATCGCCGAGTGCATACTCCAGGGCTACCTTCTCGTTGATCACGAGGTCAGCCCCGGTTTCCGCTATCAACCCGGTAACCGGATACCCGGGTACGCCATAAACCCGGTCTGCATAGGCACATATGGCGTTTCCAAGAACAGTCCCCGGTTTCATCAGTCCCTCCCCGGGATGAGGTCACACCCGGTGCAGGCAGGGCACATGGTCAGTGCATTGGCCATGTTCAGTCCGTTCCTCTCCAGTGCATCCATAAGACCAGCATGGATCGGTAAAAGCCGCCCGGCATCGGGCCGCTGAAACCCGGTCAGCGTGCCGCCTGGTGTAAGGGGCCTGATTACCGGAATAATGCCTCTGATGCAGAGTTCTTCGATACATTCCAGCATCTCCCCGTCTGTCTCTCCCAGGCCCAGGATAATATTCGAATAGACATGGTCTCTTCCGAACAGGGGAACCGACGCGGAAAGGGCATCGATTATCCCGGTGCGGGAAAGTCCCGGGCACATCTCTTCAAAAAGGGCGGGGGTTGCTGTTTCCAGGTTGAACTTCACCTCTGCCACTCCTGCCCCGTGCAGCCGTTCCGGCGTTCCCGGAACCGGGTAGATGGAGACGCCGATGGGAAGATTGAATGAACCCAGTCTCTTCACCACCTCGAGGGTATACTGCTCTTCCTCCCCGGCATCGGTCAGGATCCCGGAGGTCAGGGAGATAGCATCGATATCAGGGAGAACCGACGCCACCATCCTTTCGATCTCATCTATATCTTTTCGATACCCCGGGAGACGGGGAACATTGCAGTACCGGCAGTCAAAGATACAGGAACTTGTAATCGTGATGTATGCCTGGCGCGGACAATGAAATCCCGGTTTTTCCAGGACTCCGGAGTATTCTTCCCCGTCGATACTCAGAAGAACCTTTCCCAGGCCTGAATGGTGGAGACGGGCAGGCGATCCCTCGCTTATACCGAGACGGACACGATGGCCATCCATGGAGAAGAATACCGAGCCTGATCCTCCTGCTCCCGGACCTGCCCGCGATCTCGCGATATACTCGTCAGCAGGCAGCCCGGTGAGAGAGATCCCTCCGATCGCGAGCAGCCGTGCTTTCAGCCCTGTCCACATAATTCCAGTGCCTCATCATACCGGGTGTAGAAAGGAATGGCAGCTACTGCCCCGGTTATTCCCCGGCCATCGATCCAGATCTGCAGATCGTCCACGGCAAGAGAACGTGCATCATCCGGACTAACCTGGCCTTTCTTCGTCTTCCATCCATATTCTAGCAGCCGCTCAGGGGAAAATCCGGAGAACACGGCCATGCCGGTCTCCGGAGAGAGGGAATACCTGACGAGACAGGCACGGATTTTTTCTGCAAGAGCGGCAGGATCGTTCGATGCAAACTCAACCACCACACCCACACAGTTCTTCGTCCTGAAGGGCACGGGGTATAACTGGACGATGGTATGTGACAGGTACCGGTGGTTCTCATCTGCAACCATATTGGCGATATTATGCATCAGCGTCCAGGTAGCTCCCTTTTCAGGAGTATCGGTATCATCTGCCCCGATGAGAACCCTCCGGAGCCTGGGGAGGACAATCGTTGAACCGGCTATCTTTCCTCCGCCCGACTCGTCATAGGTAGCCCTGAGTACCCCTC
>JAJRBL010000089.1 GCA_028679485.1 Methanospirillum sp.
AACTCTCTATCAGATACTGAATCCTCTCCGTAGAAGAGGACAGCCGATGCAAAAAATTTGCGACGATATATCCGGTTGTCCAGGACAGGGATAGCACGTTGTACCATCTCTCTTCTGCTTCCAGGAAGACCAGATCACCGACTATCCCGGATCTTCCCCAGCCTCTTCTGATACCCTGCAGCGGAGAAATGATTGCAGGTTGATCTCGTGTCTCTGTTTTTCCATGATAACCGGCGGGAATGTCTCGAAATAGCCATCAGACATTCTGTTATCTGAAATATCAATCTGTCGAGGGCGTATAAAAACCATGGATCAAAAGAAAGATAGCAGGTAACAGGTCATCCTCTAATACCGGTAGTATATCCGGTGTTGATACTCATGAGATACATCTTACGTGTAAAAAATATCGGCCTGTTATTGGCCTTTTTGTTGATCATCCCTTTGGTATCCGCGGAAACAGATACACCCAGTCTCATTGGCACCTGGCAGATAGATCACCATGAACGTGATTCTGAAACTTCAGATTACAAGGAATCATTCTTTAATGAAACTGATATATCCCGTTATGTCATCGAGACACAGACCGACCAGATCTTTGAGGGGTACAAAGAAGTAGAACCCAAATCACTGACTAATCACTCGGTTGAACATGAAGGATTTACCGGAGTAATAACAGATGATGGAATGCATGCATATATCCAGCAACATGAGGAAGGGATAACCATTGTTGATATCAAGGGAACTGATTCACTGACATTATATAATCTCGTGGAACTTGATCTTCATGGCGACGATAATGCCGGAGCATCCCGGATCTCCTTGGTAAGAGTAAACGCAACCAGTTGAGGGTATAATTCCCTTCCTGGATACGGCAGAAATCTCTTTTATCAGGAAAGAGATCTCCTGGATGCCTGGATACGCGGCTTAATTCGGACAAGATGGAGAAATTATCAGGAACAGGCAGATATCCCGGAAAAACAGGACAATCATTGATAAAGATATTTCCCGTTGTGGGTACCATGCTGATCTACGCATGGTATCCCGTTCCATTAAATTCGGAATTCTCCCGCTGATCCTGGTCTCTGTCATTATCCTGGGGATCATCTACCTGTACTGGCCATATGTATCCACGATCGTGCTCGCGGGTACCCTGGCAGTTGTTCTCTACTCACCATATCAAAGATTGTGCAGACATGTCTCTGAGAAACTTGCGGCAACCATCGTGATCATCCTGTCCGTCATCCTTCTTATGGTACTTCTCTTCTTTGTGGTCGCGGTCTTCGTGAATTTTTCCGGGTATTTCGGCTCCATGTCCCTGACCATCACTCACTGGCTGAATAATATTTCGGGATACGGACTGCTGAAAGGAAGTATGCTCGGTTCTGCCGTATCGATCACCCAGCAGTTCGTCGGAAACATCGTATTCGGACTTGCATCAGGAGTACCGGCATATTGCATCCAGATACTCTTTTTCCTGCTCAGTCTCTTCCTCTTTTTGACCCAGGGGGAGAAAGTGATACAGGAGGTATTCTCCGTCATTCCCGACCACCTCAGGTCAGCAACCGTCCAGCTCAGAAAAGACGTGGTAAACACCCTGTACGCAACATACGTGGTAAATCTTCAGATCTGCCTTATCACCTTCGTTATAGCTCTTCCCTTCTTCACCATCCTCGGCTCCGGGCAGATCATACCCTATGCCACCCTTACCGCCGTTTCACAACTTGTTCCGACGATAGGACCACTCTTTATCCTGGTCTTCATCGGCCTGTACGCCCTTGCCCTTGGAGACCTGACAACCGCAATCATCATCATCATCGCCGGATGCGTTCTCTTCCTCTTTCTTCCCGGATCGATCCTGAAGCCGAAGATGATGGGCAAACGGGTCTCTCTGCCGGCTTCCATGCTCATGATAGCAATCATCGGGGGTATCACCGCAGTAGGCATCTCCGGAGTAATACTCGGACCACTCTTTGCCGCCCTCTTTGTCTCCGGATACCGGCTGATGATCGCCCAGATGAAGACCATTATGGAGAGTGAATCCGGTTAATTTACCGAGGTACACAATCCTATCAGGCCATCAGTATCTTCGTGAGAGAAGGTATTCACCCTCGCCCAATCAGTTAAATAAAGGTCAGATACAATTACCATCCATGTCCAAATGGTATTGTCCGAAATGCGGATTCATGTACAACGAAACGACAGGTGACGAAAACCTGGGTATCCCGGCAGAAACACTATTTGTTAAGGTAGATCCTGCCTTTGTCTGCCCACGGTGCAAGACACCGAAGAATATGTTTATTGAAGTCGGCTGACCGTTCGGGTTTATCGTTTCGGGTAAACTAGCTTTTTATTACGGACAGGAAAAGGGTTTTCTCCTGAATTCTCAGGATCTCATGAGCCCTACCTTGAGAAACAGATACGGAGCACCCAGGGTAACCCATAAACCTGCAACTGCCGCCCTCAGATAACTCATCCCATATCCTAATCCGTCATGGGATTTGGCTGCTCCACTTAACGCCATCCAGAAGATAAAGAGCACCACGATCCCCAGGATATACCGCAGGACTTTGTGGGATACACTCCCGTCGGTCTTGTAGGATACAGAAGATTCAGTGAAGATCGCCCCGACAGCGGTACCCAAAAACATGCCGGCAACCATGAGCGAATCACGCAATGATACCGGATTAATCTGCACATTCGTCCGGGCAAATGCCATTGAAGACCATTCAGGGGGAATCTGCCAGGTGCCAAGACCGAATACCAGTATCTGGCAGACCAGAACGATAAGGATTGATGAAACAACTGCCAAGAGAATCCTGATAGAAACGGGCCTTTCCAATACCCAGCGGGAGACCTTGTCTT
>JAJRBL010000090.1 GCA_028679485.1 Methanospirillum sp.
CCGGACCAGAAAGACCTTCCCTGTCACGGGTATGCTGCTGCTACCGCTGCAGCCGGTGCAGCCCTCGGGTATGCCCAGAAAACACAGTTTGATACGCTCTCACATATCAGGTCGCTGGACACTTCTGATAATTCTTCTCACCTCGTCCTTGATGCCGTGACCCTCCGCAACCTCGAGGTACTCCGAAACATCCGCGACCGGTCTGAGGAGGGAACCCTGGTCTCGACCATCGATATGAGCCTGACCCCCATGGGGCGTCGCCTCATCAGGCAGAGAATCGCTGCTCCCCTCGTAAAACCCGATGAGATAAACCGAAGGCTTGACAATGTCTCCATGTTCATCGCCAAATCAGCACTTCGAAGTGATATCCGGGGATTTCTTCACCGGTTTCCTGACCTGGAGCGTATCGCCGGCAGGATAAGTTACGGAAACGCAAGTCCGCGGGATCTCGTGACCCTGTGCACTGCGATCGGGGCAGCCGGGGCGGTGCGGCAGAGATGTGCCGGGGAAGACGGGATCTCTGAGGAGATATCAGGATGTATTACGGGAATATCAGACCTCGATCACCTGACATCCCTCATCAGGAGCGCGATAATCGAGGATCCCCCGGTGCTGATCAGGAAAGGGGGGGTTATCAGGGACGGGTATCATCCGGAACTCGATAAGCTCAGGTCCATCTCCAGGAACGGAAGGCAGTGGATCGCCGATCTGGAGCAGCAGGAGAAAGAGCGGACCGGTATAAAATCCCTGAAAATAAAGTACAATGCCGTTTTTGGTTATTATATCGAGATAACCCGGGCCAACCTTTCATCAGTTCCCGGGGATTACGAGCGGCGTCAGACTACCGCGAATGGTGAGCGGTATACAGTTCCGGCCCTCCGGGAGATGGAGTCAGAGATCGCGACCGCCGATGAGCGGCTGCTCAGCCTTGAAGAAGAGATATTCCGGGAGATTCTTCAAAAGGCAGCAGCCGAAATTCCTGCCTTTCAGGAGATCGCCCGGGCGGTGGGCGAGATCGATCTCGCCTCTGCGCTTGCTGAAACTGCCCTTAAAAACCGGTATATCCGCCCCGAACTCACCGGGGATACCAGCCTTCTCATCCGGGAGGGACGTCATCCGGTGGTGGATATCAGCATCGGTGATGGATTCGTGCCAAACGACGCTGACCTCAGTGCCGACTCGAATCAGATCCTTATCATAACCGGGGCTAATATGGCGGGTAAATCCACGTACATGCGGAGTATTGCTCTTATTGTCATCCTTGCACAGATGGGGAGTTATGTTCCGGCGACCTTTGCCCGGATCGGCGTGGTGGATCGGATCTTTACACGGGTGGGTGCTTTTGACGATTTGGCGTCCGGACAGAGCACGTTCATGGTGGAGATGATGGAACTGGCAACGATTCTTAATCATGCCACGGAGAGAAGTCTTGTCATCCTGGATGAGATCGGCAGGGGCACGAGTACCCTGGACGGGTACTGCATTGCGAAGGCTGTACTCGAGCACCTGCACGGAAAGCGCTCAAAAGGTCCCAGGTCACTCTTTGCTACGCATTTCCATGAGATCATCGGGATAGAGTCTGAACTGAAACGGGTGAGAAACTGTCATTTCGCGGTCAAAGAGACCGACAGGGAGGTTATCTTCCTCCGGAGACTGATCCCCGGTGCAACCGACCGCAGTTATGGTATTCATGTGGCACAACTGGCAGGGGTTCCCCCTTCCGTGGTCACCCGCTCGGAAGAACTGATGAAACGGGTCATCAGCGGTGAGGAGATACCGGGAGGAGGGGGAGTAAAGAGGTATACCCAGATGATATTCCTGGATTCTGAACCGGCATCAAACCAGGTGCCGGTTCAGGATACCCTGCTGGATGAGATCAGGGAGATAGACGTGAACTCGGTCACCCCCCTCCAGGCCCTCACCATCCTCGCAGCTCTCAAGGAGAAGGCACTTGAACGAACCAATACCTGATACAAAACCCTCAATACGAATCCTTGATGATGCCACAGTCCATCTGATAGCAGCCGGGGAGGTGGTCGACCGCCCGGTCTCTATCGTCAAGGAACTGGTTGAAAACTCCATCGATGCAGGTTCATCCCGTATCACGGTTGATGTTTCTGCTAACCGGGGAGAGATCTCCCGTATCCGTATTGTGGATGATGGGAAGGGAATTCCTCCAGAAGAGATCCCCCTGGCATTTATCGCCCACGCAACCAGCAAGATTCGCAGCAGCGATGATCTGGAGACCTGTCTTACCCTGGGATTCAGGGGAGAGGCACTTGCAAGCATCGCGGCGGTGTCGTACGTCACCCTTGTCACCTCAACCTCTCCGTCACGGCCGGCTACCAGGTACCGGGTGACCGGTGGGGAAGTCGTTGAATGCAGCGAAACCGGTGCCCCACCCGGGACTTCGATAACCGTGGAGGAGATATTCTACAATACCCCCGCCCGCCGGAAGTTTCTCAAGAGTCTTCATACCGAGCTTGCCCACATATCGGCGGTGGTTGAGTCCTTTGCATGTTTATACCCGCATATCACCTTCAGGTATCTCGTTAACTCCCAGGAAAAGTTCTCGACCCACGGGGGTTCCTCTCTCCCCGATATCTTCAGGGCACTACACCCGGACGAAGCAGGGAGCATGATCCCGGTCAGCCGTGATGAAGGAGATATCAGGCTGTCAGGACTCGTATCACTCCCCGGATTGGTAAAGCAGAACCGCCAGCAGATCCTCATCGGGGTTAACGGCAGGATAGTGCAGTCCCCGGCGATCACCTCGGCAATAAAGCGGGCATACGGATCCCTGGTTCCCTCTGCCTCGTGGCCGGTATCGGTTCTGATGCTGACTCTGCCCCCTGCCATGGTGGATGCGAATATTCACCCGACGAAACGGGAGGTCAGGTTCTCTGCAGAGAAGAAGATCCTCGATCTCATCGTCCGGATCGTCAGGGACTCCCTGGCCGGTGCAGATATCATCGGTTGCGCACCTGACGGCGGAAGATCGGACCAGGCCGAATTACCAGAACGGACAGGTTACGCCGGAACCGGCCGGATACCATACCAGTCTCCGGTATCAACTGCCAGGAAGGTATGTGAAACAGCCCTCTCCGGTTACCGGACCACCTCCCGCCAGCTGCTTCAGACCAGGATCCAGGATATCCCGGAGAGCCAGCCAGATGAACGTTTTCCCGCTATGTACTGGATCGGGCAGGTCGGGGGGACGTATATCATCGCCGGTGGTGACGATGGTTCGCTCTACCTCATCGATCAGCATGCTGCACACGAGCGGGTCAGGTATGAACAGGTAAAAAACCAGGAGTCTCTTCACCTGAAGACACAGGAACTCATTGCCCCGGTTGTCCTGAACCTGACGCCCTCCGAAGTGACCCTCCTTTCATCAGTCCTCCAGGTTATAGAGGAAGAGGGTTTTATCCTGGAACCATTCGGCCAGGACACCTGGTGTGTCAGGGGGGTTCCGGTCATTCTTGGAAGGTATGAAGACCCTGAAACGATCAGGGAGATAATCTCATCTATTCTCTCCGGGGATGAGGCCCCCGTCAGGCTCAAGGAACAGGTTCTCCGGCTTGTCGCATGCAGAAGTGCGGTAAAGGCCGGTGCAGTCCTGACCCCGGAACAGGGTATGGATATCATCACCCAGCTTTCAAGGACTTTGGATCCCTGGACATGCCCCCATGGCCGCCCGACCGTTATCGGCTTTCCTGCACCTGATCTCGCGAGGATGTTCAGGAGAACCTGATGGCAGGGGCCGATCTCCTGTCAGGGGAGATTGTTTTCTCTCCTGATGATCCGGATGCAGCAGGCCATTTCAACCGCATGTTGAGGGAATTTTACCGTCAGAACCGGCGTCCCATGCCCTGGCGTGTTAATCTCTCCCCGTACCGGGTACTGGTCTCGGAAATGATGCTTCAGCAGACCCAGGTCTCCCGGGTGACGCAGAAATTCCCCGGATTCATCGCGGTTTTCCCGGATTTTCAAACCCTCGGGGTGGCCTCCCTTGAAGATATTCTCCGGTCATGGCAGGGTCTGGGGTATAACCGGAGGGCAAAATACCTCCAGGCAATCGCACGGACGGTGACGGATAAATGGAACGGGGAACTCCCCGATGATCCGGCGGTTCTGGAAACCCTGCCCGGTATCGGTAAAGCCACCGCGGGATCCATTGTAACCTTTACCTGGAATTATCCCCTGGTTTTTATCGAGACGAATGTGCGGAGGGTTTTTCTGTACCATTTTTTCCCAGGGAAAGACCCGGTTCCCGACAGGGAGATATATCCGGTTATTGAAAGGATGCTGGATCGGAGTAACCCGCGTGAGTGGTATTATGCCGTCATGGATTACGGGGCATTCCTTTCGGGCAGAGTATCCAATCCCAACCGGAGAAGCAGTCATTATGCAGTCCAGTCTCCGTTTGGCGGATCAGACCGGCAGGTAAGGGGCGGCATCATCAGAATGCTGCTCTCCCACGGACCTATGCCGCGGGAGGATCTTGTCAGGAGATGCGGAACTGATGAGACAAGATCCGGTGATATCCTCTCCCGGATGATCAACGAGGGTATTTTAAAGGACAATTCCTCCATCATCTCATTTGTAGAGGTCTGACTTCCCCGCGGCGGTTCCATCCAGGCATGAAAACAAAGGCTGCCTAATGCGCAGCCATTATCTCTGGTTTTTTTATCCCCGGGAAAAAAAGAAATAATATTCAGATATCGGCAGTCCACTTGAGCGAGTCGAGGATCTCTTTCTGTCTTGACTGGAGCCCGGTGATAATAACCCGGTCGTTTCCAAGACCTATCAGACGGATCTTCATGAGTTCGAGGAGAATTCGCTGGGGCGTATATATGGTCAGAAGACCTGACTGGGAGTATTGCTGATACACCCACCGGTCGATAACATGGGCGAGGAACGCTACGAGGAAAGATCCGCTCTGCATCACCTCGCTGTCGACCGAAAGGGGAAATACCTGGAAATTTCTCATGAAGGCAGAGAGGAAATGTTCTGCTTCCTCCCTCTCTTCAAGCCATTCCAGGCAGTTATCCCACTGGTACTCCGGGTCTCCCACAAGAATAACCGAGATTCCACTGTTTCTCAGGTGTTTTCCGAGTGCTTTTCGTTTGATATCAACAGCCATCCGGTTATCAAGAACCCTCCACTGAATAAAGGGCTCATAGGGGCCTGCCACATCCTGTATGGCCTCGCCAGGGTTTACCCAGCGGTATACCGGTTTATCATTTAAATTTTCCAGGATAAGGCCGATATCTTCTGCGTACCGTTCACGGATCTCCTCTTCACGCCGGGGGCTGTAGATGATATATCCGTTAAGATGTATAGATTCCCTGGTGATATTTACCGGGATTACAAAAAGAGTCTCTCCCCTGAATATCTTCAGGTTTTTTGGGTGCATCAGTTCAGCCCGGTATTTTTTTATCTCGTCCCTGACGATCTCGTGATCCGGATGCAACGGGATAATAAAAGGTATTTCACTGTACAACGCCCCGTACAGGTTCATCGAGGAGTGAAAATTTTTACCGGATACAAGGATCGCCTTCTTCCCTGAGAAGAGATGCAGTCCTGACATGACACCTTTGACCAGGTCAGATGTTATGAGGTACCTGGCAGATGAGAGATAGCCTACCGGAATATTCAGCTTGTTATCGTAGTACAGGGTTATCGGCTCGTTTCCATGATGTATTACCCCTTTCTGCCAGGAAGGGGGAGGGGTCATCGGGATATCGATCTCCACAACACGCATATCCCCGCTTTCCGTGAGTGAAGAGAGTGAACGGCAGATATTGAGATGGATGGATCCTTCTCCCAGTTTTTTCAGAAGCTTGGATACACTCTGGGCGGTTATTTTAAGCCCGGAAAAAATTCTCGGAAGGACGGTGCCCTCATACCATGAAGCAGGAGAATGGAGTGCTTCCGGGTGCAGTATCCCGGCAAAAAGAAGGGTTAAAAAAAGTCGTACTTCATGATCCGTAAGAAATGATCCCAGGATCTCCTGGATTCGCAGTTCACGCACGGCATTCAGGTATGGAATGAACTCCCCGTAGGAAAAGACACGTTCCGGAGTCTTTGCTTTCTCCCGTACCCTGACCGGTTTACCCTCGACGTTCTTCCCCAGGTATCTGCTTTTTTGTCTGGTCCTCCGGGTCTCTTTATCGTAATAATAGGTAATTTCGTATAAATATTCATGCCCGTTTATTTTTTTGACCCGGGTAGTAGTCTTCACATATGGTTATAGGCACCCTATATAATTTATATTTTATTATTTTATCATGCAAAAAATCGATATTTGCAATTTAAATCGGTTGCCTAAATAAATAACGGAGGATAAAAATCAGATCACATATCTATCCGGTCTATATGGCTAAATTTATTATATCTCAACGATAATCTATGATCACCTCTCTGCATTAGAACCTGCATGGAGACACCCCCCATCCGAATAACACCTGACGCATACATGTGAAATGCCTCATTTCACACCCCCCATCAAACGTGTGTTATTTTCATGAGGTTCTTGTAGGAGGAGAATGTTCGATGAAGACCCCATTGGTCTCTGCGGTACCCTGTTATCACTGGTTGACTGCCCCTAGGGAAGCAGAGACCAATCCCTATTCATGATGATTCGATTTTCCTGATTTTTGTTGTTTGTTTATAGCGGTTACAAAGAGTATATACATCCCTCCGTGAGGTTCCGGTACATTGGCAGCCGTTCCGGTTACGATTCTTTCATCCTGGTATCCAAGATTCTCGCAGAGGATTATCCGTATGTCAGGGTTTGAAGCGTTAAGGGTTTTTGCCAGCAACTCCAGGGAGAATGAAGGATCCGTTATGATGCAGATATTCCATCCTCTGTTCAGGTTCTCTTCTGCACTCCTGATCACGGGTTCGGGATCACGCCCGTGGGC